>NZ_DALZCD010000152.1:0-10306 GCF_031978025.1 Erwinia sp. | reverse complement strand
CGCGAATTTCAGCAAATTTATCCGAAGACAGGCTGGGTCGAGCATGACCCGATGGATATTTGGGCATCGCAAAGCTCCACGCTGGTGGAAGTCCTGGCCCATGCCGATATCCGCTCTGACGAGATAGCCGCCATCGGCATCACCAACCAGCGCGAAACCACTATCGTCTGGGACAAAGAGACCGGAAAGCCCATTTATAACGCTATCGTCTGGCAGGATCCACGTACCGCCGACTATTGCGCCCGCCTGAAAAAAGAAGGGCTGGAAGAGTATATTCAGCACACTACAGGCCTGGTGATTAACCCTTATTTCTCCGGCACCAAGGTTAAATGGATTCTGGATCACGTTGAAGGTTCGCGCGAGCGTGCAAAGCGCGGCGAGCTGCTGTTCGGTACCGTCGATTCCTGGCTGGTGTGGAAAATGACGCAGGGACGGGTGCATATCACCGATTACACCAACGCCTCGCGTACCATGATGTTCAACATCCACAAGCTGGAATGGGATCAGCGCATGCTGGATATCCTTGATATCCCACGTGAAATGCTGCCAGAAGTCAAATCCTCCTCAGAGGTTTACGGCCAGACCAACATCGGCGGTAAAGGCGGCACGCGTATTCCTATTGCCGGTATTGCTGGCGACCAACAGGCAGCGCTGTATGGCCAGCTGTGCGTACAGCCGGGCATGGCGAAAAACACCTACGGTACCGGCTGCTTTATGCTGATGAACACCGGGACGGAAGCGGTCACCTCGACCAACGGTCTGCTGACCACTATCGCCTGCGGTCCGCGTGGCGAAGTTAACTATGCGCTGGAAGGCGCGGTATTTATCGGCGGGGCTTCTATCCAGTGGCTGCGCGACGAGATGAAGCTGATTGGTGACGCTACCGACTCTGAGTACTTCGCTACCAAAGTGAAAGACAGCAACGGCGTGTACATGGTGCCGGCCTTTACTGGCCTGGGCGCACCTTACTGGGATCCGTATGCACGCGGCGCTATCTTCGGCCTGACGCGCGGCGCCAATGCCAATCACATTATTCGTGCCACGCTGGAATCTATTGCCTTCCAGACGCGTGACGTGCTGGAAGACATGCACAATGACTCCAACACCCGCCTGCAGTCTCTGCGTGTCGACGGCGGTGCGGTAGCCAACAACTTCCTGATGCAGTTCCAGTCCGATATTTTGGGCACGCGAGTCGAGCGTCCGGAAGTGCTGGAAGTCACCGCGCTGGGTTCCGCCTATCTGGCAGGCCTGGCGGTGGGCTTCTGGAAAGATCTGGATGAGGTCCGTGCCAAGGCGGTTATTGAGCGCGAATTCCGTCCGAGCATCGAAACGACCGAACGTAACTATCGCTATGCCGGCTGGAGAAAAGCCGTTTCCCGCGCTCAGGCATGGGCAGAACAAGAAGAGTAATGCCTCCTTGCCCGCAGCTGTCTTCGCTGCGGGCACGCTTTCCCCCCTGCGCTCCCCCTCAGTAAACAGCCGCCGTCCATAACGCAGCGATAAGAATGCTGGCGTTTTTCCTTCCCGCCATGCCAGACTTCCTGCCTCATTACTTTCCCGAGGCCCATTATGAAACGAGAACTCGCTATTGAATTTTCACGCGTCACCGAAGCGGCCGCGCTGGCTGGCTATAAATGGCTGGGGCGCGGCGACAAAAACGCGGCCGACGGCGCGGCGGTGCACGCTATGCGTATCATGCTCAATAAAGTCGCTATCGACGGGCAAATCGTGATTGGCGAAGGCGAGATCGATGAAGCGCCAATGCTGTACATTGGTGAAAAAGTCGGGAACGGCCAGGGCGATGCGGTGGATATCGCAGTCGATCCCATTGAAGGGACACGCATGACCGCCATGGGCCAGGCAAACGCGCTGGCCGTGCTGGCGGTTGGCGATAAAGGAACCTTCCTGAACGCACCCGATATGTATATGGAAAAGCTGGCGGTCGGCCCCGGCGCAAAAGGCGCTATCAATCTGGCATTACCGCTGGCGGAAAACCTGCAAAACATAGCCCGTGCGCTGCAAAAACCGCTAACAGAACTAACCGTTACTATTCTTGCCAAGCCACGCCATGACCACGTGATTGCCGAGATGCAGCAGCTGGGCGTGCGTATTTTTGCTTTCCCCGACGGTGATGTGGCTGCTTCTATCCTTACCTGTATGCCGGACAGCGAAGTAGACGTGCTATACGGTATCGGCGGTGCGCCGGAAGGTGTGGTCTCTGCTGCAGTGATCCGCGCGCTGGATGGCGATATGCAGGGTCGCCTGCTGCCACGCCACGAGGTAAAAGGCGATACGCCGGAAAACCGCGAGCTGGGCGAACAGGAACGGCAACGCTGCGAGGCAATGGGCATTGAAGCCGGAAAAGTGCTGGCGCTTGCTGACATGGCGCGGAACGATAACGTTATTTTCTCCGCAACCGGTATCACCAGCGGCGATCTGCTGAAGGGTATTACGCGTCAGGGTAACGTTGCGACTACCGAAACGCTGCTGGTGCGCGGTAAATCGCGCACCATTCGTCGCATTCAGTCCATTCACTACCTGGATCGCAAGGACGAGAGCCTGCATCCTTATATTCTGTAAAGCCTGCACGGGCCAACCGGCCCGTGACTTTATACCGCGTGCATCTCCGGCCGTTTCGACAGCGGCAGCCAGCACAACAGGATCAGTAACGCCATGGCGAACATCAGCATCCCCAGGCTGAACTGGCCGGTCTGCGGCAGCAGCGCCGAGAGCCAGGCCGCCAGGCCCGATCCCAAATTTTGCAGGCCGCCCAGCAGTGCCCCCGCAGTGCCGGCCATATAGGGCCATGGCTCCATCGCGCCCGTGGTCGCCAGCGGAAACAGCATCCCCGCGCCAAAGAAAAACAGCGCGGCAGGCACGACCAGCGTCCAGATAGTCATCACACCAAACCAGGCCGGGATCCACATCAGCGCGCCAGCCAGCAGACAGCTGTTAACGGACCACCACATCAGCTGCTGAAAAGGCTTATTGTCACGACCGGCAAACCACGCCCCGAAAAACGCCGCCGGAATCGGCAGAATAAACAGCAGGCTGACCGTGAGGCTGTTGAGCCCCAACACACCGCCCATCAGCACCCCGCAGCTGGCCTCGAACACGGCGATACCGCCCAGCGCACCCATCAGCATAATCAAATAGCGCACAAAAGTACTATCAGCCAGCAACGGCCGATAGCGTGAAAAAAGCGCGCGTTTCTCCAGCGGAGCGGGACGCGTTTCCGGTAGCCAGCGCAGCATCGCCGTGCCCACGCACAGACAGAGCAGCAGCAGGAAAATAAAACAGGCATGCCAGCCAAACAGGTGGGTCAGTAATGCGCCAATAACCGGCGCAACCAGCGGACTCACTAAAATGCCCATATTGAGCAGGCTGTTAGCCTGGCGTAGCGCACTGCCCGCATACAGGTCGCGAGGCATAGTGCGCGCCATCACGCCCGCTACGCCCGTGCCCAGTCCCTGAATGGCACTGCCCAGTACCAGCAGGTCGAAATCAGGTGCGCCGAGCGCTACCAGCGAACCGATCATGAAAATAGCCAATCCCCCCAGGATAACCGGACGTCGCCCGATATTATCCGAGAGGGGGCCATACAGCAGCTGTGAGCCGCCGTAGGTCATCAGATAAGCGGCCATCACGCGCTGTACCACGCCGTCACGTACGCCGAAATCCTGCGCGATAGTCGCCATCGCAGGCACATAAATGGTTTGCGCCATTTGACCGACGGCCACCAGCGCGATCAGCATCACCAGTAGCTGCCCGTTTGCAACTTTTTTCATTTCATCAGCACAATTTATCGGCTATGTCGTCTTTAAACAGGACGATTTGCCAGGAAGGGTTTTTGATAGCGAGGAAAATATCAGGAACGTATGACAAAGCGAGAGGGTGACGAAAAATGGTCTTTAATTAAGTGTCAGGAAAAGCGGTCAGCAGCGTAAATGAAACTGTACGCTGAACGCCGGATTTGTCGATATGAGCTTTGCGCAGAACGGAGGCTGGCAAAAAAGCCATTCCGTAGCGAAGATAGGCCCTTCAACCGTTTTGACTAAGGAGCGCACTATGGCCGAGTGGGTCAATGCCACAGTACAGCAGGTGCAGGACTGGACGGAGAGCCTTTTCAGCATTACCGTCACCGCACCCATCGATCCTTTTATTGCCGGTCAGTTTGCCAAGCTGGCGCTGGAAGTGGATGGCGAACGCGTACAGCGCGCTTACTCTTTTGTAAACGCGCCTGGCGAGCCCAATCTGGAGTTCTATCTGGTGACGGTGCCGGAAGGCAAATTAAGCCCGCGGCTGCATGCTCTACAGCCGGGCCAGACGCTGATGATCACCAAAGAATCCGCCGGTTTTTTTGTTATCGATGAAATTCCCGAGTGCAAAACGCTGTGGATGCTGGCCACCGGAACGGCAATCGGTCCCTATCTTTCTATCCTGCAGGAAGGCAAAGGCCTGGCGCGTTTTGACCATATCGTCCTTGTTCATGCCGTCCGTTACGCTCAGGACCTGAGCTATCTGCCGTTGATGCAGGCGCTGGAGCAGCGCTATCAGGGCCAGCTACGTATCCAGACGGTGGTCAGCCGTGAAGCAGCCGAAAGCGCGCTGACCGGTCGTGTGCCCGCATTGATACAAAGCGGCGAGCTGGAAGCCGCTGTCGGTCTCTCCATGACGGCTGAGGAGAGCCATATCATGCTGTGCGGCAATCCGCAGATGGTCAGGGACACCCAGCAGCTGCTGAAAGAGACGCGCGCGATGCGCAAGCATCTGAAACGTAAACCCGGCCATATCACCAGCGAACACTACTGGTAATCGGGCGTCCGACGGCCAAAATAGTTTACCTGTAGCGTGGTTTTGCCAAAGCGGTTTGCGCCTTTGCTGCCGCTGAAAGCGCCCAGTTCCAGACTCATGGTCACCAGGATCAATGTTGGGATAAAACGCCCCAGCGTCCATTCCCAGGTGGCAGGCAGCGCTGACCAGTTTCCTGCCAGCAGCATCCACGCGACGATCGGCAATAACGCCCAGGCGGCTGACTTATTGCGGTCATGCAGCCGTTTTACCACCACGGCGCTGGAAGGCCACAGCAGGCAGACCACGCAGAATGCGGCCGTCTGGGTGCTGAGCCAGCCTTGTGCAGCCAGGGTAAACAGTAAGGTCAGCAGCAGCAGCCACAGCGTCAGCCAAATCCACAGATCGCGCCGCCCAAGCCTGCCGCGCCAGGAGAAACACCACGCTTGTAAGGTCATTTTTTCTTCCTCAGAACAGCGTCAGGCTTTGACTTTGCCGGTCATTGTCCGTTTTAATCTTGCGTTAACTGTATTGGTCAGAGCGACAAATAATGAATAAAGGGTTGTGCACGGGTTTTATGTTACTGGTCTGGCTGATTACCCTGCCCGTTCGGGCAGAGGCCGATCCTCAGGAGCGTGCTGAACATATGCCTACAGCGCCCTATCTTCTGGCGGGTGCGCCGACCTTTGATATGACTATCGGCCAGTTTCGCGAAAAGTATAATGCTATCAATCCAAAGTTACAGATTGCTGAATACCGGGCGACGGACAGCCGCGGCGATAAAAGTAATTTGACCCGTGCCGCCAGCAAGATCAATGAAAATCTCTACTCTTCTACCGCACTGGAACAGGGAACCGGTAAGATCAAAACGTTACAGATTACCTGGCTGCCGGTGCCGGGCCCGGAAGAGAAAGCCGCACGGGATAAAGCACTGGCTTATATGATCGCGCTGACGCGTTTTTTTGAACCGACGCTGACCCCTTTGCAGAGTAAGAAGCGGCTGGACGATCTGCTGAGCAAGGGAAAAGGCTCGCGTTACTCTGCCCAGGCGGAAGGCGCGCTGCGTTATGTGGTGGCCGATAACGGCGAAAAAGGGCTGACTTTCGCTATTGAGCCAGTAAAACTTGCCCTGAACGGCAGCTGACCGGCTTTAAAAATGACGAAAAGCAAAGCTCTGAAGGGCTTTGATCTCTATACTGTCCGGCAGACAACGCTGCTGAGGCAGGGTAATTAAACCGTATCGCGCTAAGCGTGGAGGATAGAATGCGACATCCGTTAGTAATGGGTAACTGGAAACTGAACGGCAGCAAACACATGGTTAACGAGCTGATTGCCGGTCTGCGTAATGAGCTGAGCGCTGTGGATGGCTGCGGCGTAGCCATTGCCCCTCCAACGATTTATCTGGATCTGGCAAAGCATGCCAGCTCGGGTAGCCATATCGTGCTTGGCGCACAGAACGTCGACGTTAACCTGTCAGGCGCTTTCACCGGCGAAATTTCTGCCGACATGCTGAAAGACGTAGGCGCAAAATACATTATTATCGGCCACTCCGAGCGTCGCACTTACCATAAAGAGAGCGACGAGCTGATTGCCAAAAAATTTGCAGTGCTGAAAACGGCTGGCCTGATCCCGGTGCTGTGCATTGGCGAGACCGAAGCGGAAAACGAAGCGGGTAAAACCGAAGAAGTCTGCGCGCGCCAGATTGATGCCGTACTGGAAACCCAAGGCGCAGACGCGTTCAACGGCGTGGTCATTGCTTATGAACCCGTCTGGGCTATCGGCACCGGCAAATCCGCTACGCCTGCTCAGGCTCAGGCCGTGCACAAATTTATTCGTGACCATATCGCCAAAAAAGATGCCGCCGTTGCAGAACAGGTCATCATTCAGTACGGCGGTTCGGTTAACGACAAGAATGCAGCCGAGCTGTTTGCCCAGCCGGATATCGATGGCGCGCTGGTTGGCGGTGCGTCGCTGAAAGCCGATGCTTTCGCCGTGATCGTTAAAGCTGCTGCGGCGGCGAAAAAAGCCTGACGCCTCCGGTTGTTATAAACAATGCCTGTTCCGCCCGTGCGGAGCAGGCATTTTTTTATCCTGAAAAAGTCACTGTGCAGGCCGACGTTATTGTCAGGCGTCCTACCCGCTGAAAAATCTTCGTCTCTTTCCCCTTACTTTGCGTGTCGACGACCGCATGGCAGGCTAACTTAACAATCAGTTAACATTCAGGGAAACCTGATAAGCCAGTCATTGCGCCCGACCGTGCGGGTTTTTCACGCATTTCCTGCCTGTTTTTCCCCGCCCTCCACCAGGGCTTAACTACCCTATCCGACTGAAAATTAAAAATAAGATAACACCCTGCCTGTCGCCTTCTTCATTGAGACAGTGACCGCCATCACTTCTTCTAATTTTGTTTGATTATTCATTCTCATTTTTAATCTTTAAACAATTTTTTAATTGATGCGTAACAATGGTATATTTCTACAACGCTTAACGCGCGTTAATCATCCGTTTTTGTGATGGAAACGCCCTGTACTCAGCGAAGCGGCTACCACGGTCCGAAAGAGACCGCCGCCGTTTCACCTGCTCACCATGTTGATTTATCAACATACGGAGAAGTCGCCTCATGCCAAAATTAGCAGGACTTCTGGCCGCTATGGGCTCTGCGAAAGCCGCTACGGCAGATGAAGAAAAAGATGTATTACTGATCGGCGGAGGCGCGATGAGCGCAACGCTGGGCACCTGGTTGCAGGCTCTGGAACCGGAATGGCGTATCAGTATGATCGAACGCCTCGACAGCGTGGCCGAGGAGAGCTCTAACGGCTGGAATAATGCAGGCACCGGACATGCCGCGCTGGCCGAAATGAACTATACGCCGCAGAAGGAAGACGGTTCGGTTGATATCAAAAAAGCCGTCGAGATCAACGAAGCCTTCCAGATCTCCCGCCAGTTCTGGTCCCATCTGGTCCAGAAAGGCGTCCTGCGTAATCCACGCAGCTTTATCAATACCGTTCCCCATATGAGCTTTGTGTGGGGCGACGATAATGTGGCATTTCTGAAAAAACGTTTTACGGCGCTGCAAAAAAGCTCGCTGTTTCGCGGCATGGAGTATTCAGAAGATCCAGAGCAGATCAGGGCGTGGGCGCCGTTGCTGATGGAAGGTCGTGCACAAAAAGATCGCGTCGCCGCCACGCGTATCACCACGGGCACTGACGTGAACTTTGGCGAAATAACGCGCCAGATGGTGACCTCGTTACAGAAAAACCCCCATTTCTCGCTGGAAACCGGCCACGAAGTTCGCGGCTTTAAGCGCAACGGCGATGGCAGCTGGAACGTCACCGTTGCCGATTTGAAGAATAACGGTCGTCGCAAAACCATCCGCACTAAATACATTTTTATCGGTGCGGGCGGCGCAGCATTAACGCTACTTCAGCAGACCGGCATTCCTGAAGCGAAAGAATATGCGGGCTTCCCGGTCGGCGGAGAGTTCCTCGTGAGCGAAAATCCGGACATCGTGAAGCGCCATCTGGCCAAAGTGTACGGTAAAGCTTCGGTTGGTGCGCCGCCGATGTCCGTGCCGCACCTGGATACGCGGATGCTGGATGGCAAACAGGTGCTGCTGTTTGGGCCATTTGCCACCTTCTCGACCAAATTCCTCAAGCAGGGCTCGCTATGGGATATGTTCGGGTCAATGACCTCGTCGAACTTTAAGCCAATGGTGCATGTCGGCCTGGATAACTTCAACCTGGTGAAATATCTGGTAGGCCAGGTCATGCTAACCGATGATGACCGCTGTCAGGCGCTGCAGGACTATTTCCCGGAAGCGAGAAAAGAAGACTGGCGACGGGTTAAAGCGGGCCAGCGCGTGCAGATTATCAAAAAAGATGCGCAAAAAGGCGGTGTGTTGAAGCTGGGTACGGAAGTGGTCACGTCACAGGACGGTACCATCTCCGCACTGCTGGGCGCCTCACCGGGCGCTTCTACCGCCGCGCCTATCATGATCGATCTGATGAGCAAAGTCTTTGCCGAACAAATGACCACGCCATCATGGCAGGCGAAGCTGAAATCGATAGTGCCCTCTTACGGCCAAAAACTGAACGGCAACGTGGCGGCGACCGAGCATCAGCTGGCGGAAACCAGCCGTATTTTGCAGCTCGACTATACGCCGTTCACCGCGGCTAATGATGAAGCAGAAGAAGCCGCGGCCGCGATCGGTAAATAACCTGTAAAGCGGGATCGCCCTCTGAAACCGCTGGCAAAACGGGTTATTGACGGCAATAAGGCTGTAGCCAGAAGAAAGGCGGGATTTCCCGCCTTTTTTACACGCACATTTTGCCGCTTCCTGCACAACTTCCTCAGGCGTCTATGCTTTTAGCTGACTCATTCAAAAGGAGCAGCAGATGGACACCCCTTCACCCCATTCCGCTACCGAATCAGAATTAGCGCTGCTTGACCGCTACTGGCGCGCCGCTAACTATCTGTCCGTCGGGCAGATTTACCTGATGGCTAATCCTCTGCTGCGCGAACCGCTGCAGCCTGAACATATTAAGCCTCGTCTGCTGGGACACTGGGGCACCACGCCAGGCCTGAATTTTATCTATGCGCACCTGAACCGCATTATTCGCCAGCGCGATCTTAACCTGCTTTATATTTGCGGCCCCGGCCACGGTGGGCCTGGCATGGTCGCCAATACCTGGCTGGAAGGCACCTATAGCGAAATCTATCCAAACGTCAGCGCGGATGCGCAGGGAATGCAACACCTTTTTCGCCAGTTTTCGTTCCCTGGCGGGATCCCCAGCCACGCCGCACCGGAAACGCCCGGCTCCATACACGAGGGTGGCGAACTTGGCTATTCACTGGTGCACGCCTTTGGCGCCGCGTTCGATCATCCGGATCTGATTGTGCCCTGCGTGATCGGCGATGGCGAAGCGGAAACCGGCCCGCTGGCCGCCAGCTGGCACGGCACTAAGTTTTTAAACGCCGCACGGGACGGCGCGGTGCTGCCAATCCTGCATTTGAACGGCTATAAAATTGCCAACCCTACGCTGCTTGGCCGCAGTAGCGACGACGATTTGCGCCAGCTGTTTGCCGGCTATGGCTATGAACCGCTGTTTGTTAGCGGCGACGATCCGCAAACCATGCATCGCCTGATGGCCGACACGCTGGATCACGCGTTCGATCGTATCCGTGACCTCCAGCAGCAGGCACGCCAGGGCAAAACCGGCGACAGCGTGCCGGCATGGCCGATGATCGTTCTACGCAGCCCGAAAGGCTGGACCGGGCCGAAAACGGTGGACGGTAAAAAGGTGGAAGGATTCTGGCGCGCGCATCAGGTGCCCGTATCCGAATGCCGTGAAAACGACGAACACCGCCAGCTGCTGCAGGATTGGCTGCAAAGCTATCATCCGGATGACCTGTTTGACCCGCAAGGCAGGCTGAAGCCCGAGCTGCAGGCACTGGCGCCGCAGGGTGAGAAACGGATGGGCGCGACGCCTTACGCTAACGGCGGCCGCCTGCGCAA
>NZ_DALZCD010000151.1:0-10368 GCF_031978025.1 Erwinia sp. | reverse complement strand
CACGCTACCGCTGGCAGGGATAAACCGCCCCGTAAAGGGGCGGAAGCCTGTTACAGAGAAGTCGGCGCGGGAACGGTTGAGGTCGGCGTCACCAGCGTAGGTGAAGTCGAGGGAACTGCCATTGGGGCACGTTGAGCCGTTGGCAGGGCTTTCGCCGGCACCGCTTTCAGATTCAGGGTCTGATCTTTCGTCCCGCCACCGTTAATCACCGGCTTAATAGAATCGGCAATTAACACGACGTTATGGTCGACAATTACCGCTGCGCTTAGCAGGATGCGGGCATTAGGCTGAATGTCCGCCGGATTAAAAGGCAGGATGAACTTGAACGGCGCCTGTTTGCCATCGGTCAGGACCACGCGCTGTGAAATCACTTTTGCCGGGGCGTCTGACAGAGAAGCATCAGAAAGCATCACGGTTAAGGAAGCATCAGGCGGCAGGCGCACATTGGCAGGGAGCGTAATGGTCCCGCTAACGTGCGGCTGGCGCAGCGTATCTGCCTCCCCCGCGACTTTAGAAGCCAGCGTCGGCGTAGGGACATCTTTACCTTTATCAGCACATCCGGAAAGTGCAACCGCCAGAGCGGCGCCGGTCAATACAGGCCAAAGTTTCATTGATTTATTCTCCTTGCTATCAATGCGGGACGTAAGGGACAGCAAGCCTGCCCCATAAGCCTTAATTCTGGCACAGGTTATTGATTTTCGCCTGTAAGCCCCATAAGGATAGCGTGCGAAAGAATATTCTCTCCTGCCGTTGACGACAGCGGGGTCGGTTTCGCAAACTGAAAGGGAACCGACTATTGAGGAAGCCGCCATGAGTCAGGCACTGCACGACCTGTTAAATTTAATGAATCTGGAAAAGCTGGAAGAAGGGCTGTTTCGCGGCCAGAGCGAAGATCTCGGCCTGCGTCAGGTTTTTGGCGGTCAGGTGGTTGGCCAGGCGCTGTATGCGGCCAAGCAGACGGTACCGGCGGAGCGCATTATCCATTCGTTCCACAGCTACTTTCTGCGGCCTGGCGACAGTCAGAAAGCGATTATTTACGATGTGGAAACCCTGCGCGATGGCCATAGCTTTAGCGCTCGCCGGGTGAGCGCCATCCAGAACGGCCAGCCTATTTTCTATATGACCGCCTCTTTCCAGGCGCCCGAAACGGGCTTTGAGCACCAGAAACCGATGCCTGACGTCCCCGGGCCGGAGGCGCTGACGACCGAAAGCGAAATCGCTAAACAGCTTTCGCATTTTATTCCTGAAAAGGCCCGCGAAAAGTTCCTGTCGGAAAAACCTTTTGAAATCCGCCCGGTTAAATTCCATAACCCGTTAAAGGGGCATGTTGATGAGCCGGTGCGTCATGTCTGGCTACGCGCCAATGGCCCCATGCCGGATGACCGGCGCATCCATCAATATCTGCTGGGCTATGCCTCCGACTTTAACTTCTTGCCGGTTGCCCTGCAGCCGCATGGAAAAGGATTTCTTGAACCGGGAATGCAGGTAGCCACTATCGATCACTCGATGTGGTTTCACCGCCCCTTCGACCTGAATCAATGGCTGCTTTACAGCGTGGAGAGTACTTCAGCGTCCAGCGCCAGAGGCTTTGTGCGCGGTGAATTTTTTACTGAGGATGGGGTACTGGTCGCTTCGACGGTGCAGGAAGGCGTGATGCGCCTGCGTCAGTAGCGTAAAGAACCCCGCACGCTGCGGGGTTCTTTATTCAGAACAACTCAGGCGAGCCGTTTATGCTCTTACTGGTTATAGGCGTTTTCGCCGTGGCTGTTAACATCCAGGCCTTCGCGCTCATGATCTTCGGGCACGCGCAGGCCTACCGTCATATCCGCTACCTTAAACGCGATAAAAGCGACTACGCCGGTCCAGACTACCGTAATACCCACGCTGTAGAGCTGTACCCAAATCTGATGCCCCATCGTTACGCCTGAAGCGTAACCTACCCCACCGAGTGAAGAAGAAGCAAAAACCCCCGTCAGAATACAGCCCAGGATACCGCACACGCCGTGCACGCCGAATACATCGCAAGGATCGTCAACACGCAGCCATCTTTTCAGGACCGTAACACCCCACAAGCCCGCAAGCCCGCCCATAATACCGATAACCAACGCGCCACCTACGCCAACGTAGCCACAGGCTGGCGTAATCGCTACCAGACCCGCAATGGCGCCGGAACATACGCCTAACAGAGACGGTTTGCCGCGCAGCGCCCACTCGCCGAATGTCCAGCTCAGCATCGCGCCCGCCGTGGCCATAACGGTATTCAGGAAGGCCAGCGCTGCGATTTCATTAGCGGCACTGGCAGAGCCGGCATTGAAGCCGAACCAGCCGACATAGAGAATGGCCGTACCGGTAAAGACCATCGGCAGGTTATGCGGCTTGAACGCTTCTTTGCCAAAACCTGCACGCTTGCCAACCAGATAAGCCCCGACCAATCCGGCAACCGCTGCATTGATATGCACGACGGTGCCGCCGGCAAAATCGAGCGCGCCATCCTGCGCCAGCAGCCCACCTGACCAGACCATATGTGCAATGGGCAGATAGGAAAAGGTGACCCAGATAGCCACAAAGATCAGCACCGCAGAAAAACGGATACGTTCAGCCAGCGCGCCAACAATCAGGCCAACGGTAATACAGGCGAAAGAAGCCTGGAACGAAACGTGAATATATTGGTAGATAGTGCCCACCAGCGCCGTCAGCTGAATGTTTTTTAACATCGCCATGCTGAAGTCACCAAAGAAAGCGTTGCCCGTACTGAAGGCCAGCGAGTAGCCATAAAGCATCCAGATGACGCACACCATGGCAAAGGTGACGGAAACCTGAGTCATCATGGAAAGCACGTTTTTGGCCCGGAGCAGGCCGCCGTAGAAAAGAGCAATGCCGGGGAGCGTCATAAACAGCACCAGCGCGGTGCAAATCATCATAAAGGCGTTATCAGCTTTATCCGCCACGGCTGGCGAAGCCGCCAGCGCAAGTGACGGCAGCAGGCTGAAGCTGGCGAGGCCGAACAGCGTTGTTTTTCTCATTTTATCCCATCCCATCACGATTCTTAGCCCCGAAATTCAGAGTGCGGCTTCATCCGCTTCGCCGGTGCGAATACGGATAACCCGCTGCAGTTCGGCGACAAAAATCTTGCCGTCGCCAATTTTGCCGGTGTAGGCAGCCTTGCTGATAACGTCGACGACTTCGTCCAGCTGGTCGTCCGCTATGGCAACGTCGATTTTGACTTTTGGCAGGAAGTTCACGCTGTATTCAGCGCCGCGATAAAGTTCGGCGTGGCCTTTCTGGCGACCAAACCCCTTGACCTCGGTCACGGTCAGGCCCTGAATGCCAATGGCAGAAAGCGCCTCGCGCACGTCTTCCAATTTAAACGGTTTGATGACCACGGTAACCAGCTTCATACGATCCCCTCCAGCTAAAGAAAACGGTGATTCCGCCCTACGTTAACCAAAGCAAAGGCTGTGCCATAAATAAGAAACGCGCGTATTAAAAAGGCGCGTGGGCGGAGAAGGCGCACGCCTGACGACTTGATGGTTACGTTAAGCATAGAGGGAAAAAGAAAACGCACCATCAGGGTGCGTTATGCGTCGAAACCGTGCATTGCGGCCGTTTTACCGGCGTGGCTGCCTGCTTTTAGTGCAGCGTAACGGTCAGGCCTCTTCCAGCTCCTCACCCGCCAGCTGCAGCTGATACATCTGCCAGTAGCGGCCCTGTTTCGCCAGCAGCTGCTGATGCCCACCCTGCTCTACGGCATGGCCTCTGTGCAGCACCATAATGGTGTCCGCCTCGACAATGGTAGAAAGTCGGTGAGCGATAACCACCAACGTGGTTTGCTTTCGAACCGCTTTTAACGCTTTCTGGATCGCCTGTTCCGTTCCTGAATCAATATTGGCCGTCGCCTCGTCCAGGATCAGAATTTGCGGTGAAGCAACCAGCACGCGCGCCATGGCCAGTAGCTGCTTCTGACCGACCGAAAGATTGTTTCCCTGTTCCCCCAGCCGCGTATAGATGCCGTCAGAAAGCGAGCGAGCCAGATCGGCAAGCTGCACGGTTTCCAACGCCTGCCATACCGCCTCTTCGCTTACAGAGCGGCCCAGCGCCACGTTAGCGAAAAAGGTGTCGGCCAGCACCACCGGATCCTGCTGCACCATTGCCACGCCTTCGCGCAGGACGTCGTGGCTAAGTTCAGTCAGCTGCCTGCCGTCCAGACGAATTTCACCCTGCCGTACCGGGTAATAGCCCATTAACAAATTGGCAAGCGTGCTTTTCCCGCTGCCGGTATGGCCGACCAGCGCTACAAAACTCCGTGAAGGCACGCTGAGGTTAATGTCGTTAAGCACGTTGCGATCGTCGCGGTAGGCAAAACTCAGTGCTTTGACCTCAATCTGCCCGGAGGCAAGCGGTCGGCTATCTTTACCATAGTGCTGACGCGGCGCGTCCATCAGTTCAAAAATACGCTCGCCAGCAACGACCGCCTGTTGCAGCATTGACTGCTGTGTCGTTAACTCAATTAACGGCTCGTTCAGCCTGCCGAGATAATTAATAAAGGCGTAAAGGACGCCGACTTCAAAGCTGCCGTTGGAGGAGAAGCCGAACAGCAGCATCAATCCACACAGAATCAACGCGGAAAACAGGCTGAGTAACGGCCTGAGCAGAAAACCGTCCAGCCGTAGGGTTTCCATTCTTGCCAGATAATGGGAGCGGCTCGCTTCACTCATCCGCTCACCAAAACGTGCCTGCTGGCGGAACTGTTGGATCACGCTCATGCCGCTGATCACTTCATTAAAACCGTTATTAATGTCGGCCAGATAGCTACGCACCCGACGTACAATAGGCGTGCTGTAGCGTTGGTAAATCAGCATCACGGTCAACACGGCCGGAAAAATCATTATTGCCACCAGCGCCATTCGCCAGTCGAGGCTAAACATCGCCACCAGCATCGCGCCAATCAGCGCCGCGCTACGCAGTACCGTAGCGACCACCGTGACGTAAAGATCGCGTACGACTTCGGTGTCGTTAGTCACGCGCGAAATAATTTGACCGACAGGCTGAGTGTCAAAAGCGCTGAGCGGCTGGCGCAACGCGGCATCCATCACATCCGTACGCAGCCGCTGCACTACGCCCACCGCCGCTTCGTTAAACAGCAGCGACTGCCAGTAATGCAGCGCTGCGGCCAGGATTTGCAGCAGGATAAAGCTGACCGCCAGCCCGGTGACCAGCCCCAGCGGCATGGAATGCTTTGCCACCATATTATCGATAAAGTAGCTGACCAGGATCGGGCCAAGCACTTCCGCCACCGCCGCTATCCACAGCAGCACTATCGCCAGGCCAAGTGATTTTCGCCACGGCGAACCGTAGCTCAGCAGGCGCTTTAGCGTAGGCCAGAGCTGATTAAGCTTCGCCATTTGGCACCCCTTTTGAGATTTCTTCCTCGTCCAGTGCCGCTTCCAGCTGCTGATAACGATACATATCCTGATACCAGCCGCTCTGAGCAATCAGCGCTTCATGCTGTCCACGCTGGGCGATCGTGCCGTGCTGCATCACCAGAATTTCGCTGGCTTCTGTCAGGGCGGACAACCGGTGTGCGCTAATAATCACAGTTCTTCCTGCCCCCCATTTTCTTAAATTATGCAGGATCTGATGCTCGGTACGGCCATCAACTGCCGAGAGGGCATCGTCCAGAATCAGGATTTCCGCGTTCAGCAATAATGCTCTGGCAATAGATATTCGCTGCTTTTGGCCGCCGGAAAGCATGACGCCACGCTCGCCGACTTCGGTATCGTAGCCCTGAGGCAGCCGCAAAATATCTTCATGGACGCTGGCCAGTCTTGCGGCGCGCTCAATATCGCTTTGCTGCGCCGTAGGCCGACCCAGCGCAATATTGTTGGCGATGGTATCGGAAAAAAGGAACGGCGTTTGGCTGACCACCGCCATGCGGCTACGCCAGCTGTCCAGCCGCAGCTGAGGCAGCGGGATGCCGTGATAGCGAATATCGCCCTGCGCAATGTCAAAGTGCCGTTGGATCAGGCTTAGTAGCGTGCTTTTCCCGGCCCCTGTCGGCCCACAAAGCCCCAGCATCTGGCCAGGTTTAAGGTTAGCGTTAATGTGACGCAGCGAGGGCTGTTGCGCGCCAGGATAGCAAAATTCCCGAATGGCAATTTGCAGCTGGCCGCGATCTTCCGGCAGCGTTTTGTTGCCATCCTCAACGGCCGGCGCTTCGGCCAGCAGCGTACGGATACGGCTCCAGGCCGCGCTGCCACGCTCGACAATATTGAACATCCAGGCCAGCGCCAGCATTGGCCAGATCATCAGGCCAAGATACATCACAAAGCTGGTCAGCTGGCCCAGCGTCATCTGGCCGTGCCAGACCAGCCAGCTGCCCCCGCCTATCGCCAGCAGGTTAGACAGCCCGATAGCGATATAGATAGTGGGATCGAAGCGGGCGTCGATACGCGCCACGCGCAGGTTTTTTTGCCCGGTATCGCGGGCAATCTCGGCGAACTGGCCCGACTGATGATCTTCCAGCCCGAAAGCTTTAATCATACGAATACTGGTCAGGCTTTCCTGAGTTCTGTCGTTAAGCGACGAAAAAGCGGCCTGAGCATCTTTAAAG
Source organism: Erwinia sp. (assembly GCF_031978025.1). Lineage (NCBI taxonomy): Bacteria > Pseudomonadati > Pseudomonadota > Gammaproteobacteria > Enterobacterales > Erwiniaceae > Erwinia > Erwinia sp. The sequence continues at coordinate 3,758 of NZ_DALZCD010000151.1, read as the reverse complement.
CGGTGATGCAGCTGGTCGCCATAGCGTTTGATCACTATCGCCATGACCGGCATCGGCAACAGTGCCAGCAGGGTCAGCTGCCAGCTAATTTGCGTGCTCATCACGGCCAGGACGGCCAACCCCATGACCAGCGAATCCACCAGCGTCAGCACGCCTTCTCCGGCAGCAAATACCACGCGATCCACATCATTGGTGGCGCGGGCGATCAGATCGCCGGTACGGTGACGCAGATAAAACTCGGGATGCTGGCGACTGAGCTGCCGATAGAAATCCTGGCGAAGCTCGACGGCCAGCTGATAGGAGGCGCCGAAAAGCAATACCCGCCAAACGTAGCGCAGCAGGTAGACCACAATAGCCGTGATCAGCATGACGCCCACCCACATCAGCAGGCGCGAAGCGCTCATTTGCTGATGGGAAACGCCGTCCACAATGGTGCCGACAAGCTTCGGCGGCAGTAGCTGTAACAACGCAATGATAATCAGCAGAAAAACCGCGCCAAGGTAGCGGCGCCATTCACGCATAAAGTACCAGCTCAACTGGCTGAAAAGTCGCACAATAAACGTCCTGGTCAGGTTTGGGCGAGCGCTTTAGCAGCGGCAGCGCCAGGGTGTATTTATTTCTGTGGGCCGCCTCCACCCGTGCAACCCGGCCGCGAATATAGCCTTCCTGTTCCAGCCATTTCAAGCATTTCTGCCCTGGCATCCTCATGAAGGGCCACCATCCGTGAGGATTTGCGGGAGGAGGATTCCGCCTTAAGACGCGGTAAAAACAGCCTGGACCCTGTTTTATCTTTTGTATGCGTCAGCGAAAGAATAAATTTCACTCAACCTGCTGCTATCCAGGGCCAGAAAAGATAATTTTCCCCCGGATACGTTACAGCTGGTCTGCTGTTTCCCAGAGAAACAATGAATTTATTTAAGGGCTGTCGCGCGACAGGCGTAAATGGCCGCACTGCCAGAGAAACATCACCCGGCTTGCTGTAATGGCAGTGCGTGATACCGCCAGAGCAACGCAATGCTTTCTGACCTGCGCCAGGCTATTTGATACCCACTGTTCCTGCCGCTACCCTTATGCCACGTCAGGCAGTACCATACGCCCCAACAGATTAATGAGGTAAAAAGTATGAAACGTGCAGTAGTGGTATTCAGCGGCGGACAGGACTCAACCACTTGCCTGATCCAGGCCTTGCAGCAGTATGATGAAGTACACTGCCTGACCTTTGACTATGGCCAGCGGCATCGTGCCGAGATCGAGGTCGCGCGCGAGCTTGCGCAATCGCTGGGTGCAAGGGCGCATAAAGTGCTGGACGTCACGCTGCTCAACGAGCTGGCGGTCAGCAGCCTGACGCGAGACAGCATTCCCGTTCCGGCCTGGGATCCCGATGCCAGCGGCCTGCCGAGTACATTTGTACCGGGTCGCAATATCCTCTTTCTGACCCTGGCCTCAATTTATGCTTATCAGGTTGAGGCCGAAGCGGTGATTACCGGCGTTTGCGAAACCGACTTCTCCGGCTATCCGGACTGCCGCGATGAATTTGTTAAGGCGCTGAATCATGCCGTCGAGCTGGGTATGGCACGTGCGGTGCGTTTCGAAACGCCTCTGATGTGGCTCAATAAAGCCGAAACCTGGGCGCTGGCAGACTACTGGCAGCAGCTGGCGCGGGTACGTAACGACACGCTCACCTGCTATAACGGTATCAAAGGCGACGGCTGTGGCGAATGTGCTGCCTGTCACCTGCGTGCTAACGGTCTGCGCGATTACCAGCTTAATAGCGCTGCGGTGATGCAGGAAATGCAGCACAAAACCGGGCTGCGCTGATACAAAAAATACCGCGTATCAGATCAACAGCGCTGTAATGAGGCAGGAAGTGCAGCACAAAAACGGTCTGCGCTGATGCAGAAAATACCGCGCATCAGATCAATAGCGCTGCGGTGAGGCAGAAAGTGCAGCACAAAACCGGGCTGCGCTGATACAGAAAATACCGCGTATCAGATCAACAGCGCTGTAATGAGACAGGACGTGCAGCACAAAACCGGGCTGCGCTGATGCAGAAAATACCGCGCATCAGATCAACAGCGCTGCGGTGAGGCAGGAAGTGCAGCACAAAAACGGTCTGCGCTGGTAAAGAAAATACCGCTTAAAACGGCCTTACGCTGACAGCATCTCTTCCAGTCGCTGCTTCAGCTCGCCGACAATCGGCTGCGCTTTTTGCGTGCGTAGATCGACACAGACAAAGGTCAGGGTGGCATCGGCTATTGCTTCGCCTTCCGGCAGGAGCGTAACGGTCTGGCCAATAACGCCGCTTTTTCCGCCCAGCTGAACCAGGTGGCTGTTAATCGCTAACTCGTCGCCCAGTACGGCCGGGCGACGATAGTTAATGTTGATGTTTACCACGATAAAAGCCAGCCGGTTATCGTGCATCCACCGAAAAGCAGAAAGCGTTTCCAGCCAGGCCCAACGCGCCTCTTCCAGAAATTCTAAATAACGCGCATTGTTGACGTGTTGATAAACATCCAGATGATAGCCGCGAACCTTGATCGTAATCTGCATAGCGTCTCCTCAGAAAAGGCCATATCGACTGGTATGACCTCTTCCAGAGTAGCAGCCAACAGGCCTGACGCGTGCAGCCGCAGCCGCAAGTCGAGAAAGCGATCACAGTTTCAGTTTTGTCAGGTTCCTCTCTACCAGTGCGTTGCCGATGCCGGGTACTTCTTTCAGCTGCTCGATCTGCGTGAAAGGCCCGTATTGTTCACGATAGCTGATAATCGCCTGCGCCTTTTTCAGCCCTACGCCGTTCATCGCGGCGCTCAGCTCTTCCGCGGTAGCCTGATTAACGCTGACGGCTTCGCTCTGCGGCAGTTTTTTCTCCTCGGCCGTCTGCGCGCTGATCTGTGGCGTACTGACGTTATCGATAGCAGGCCCGGCGTATAACGGCGAAACACCACTCAGTAGCAGGGTAAATCCTAAAGCCAGTAAGGTTTTTTTCACGCTGTTCTCCTCCATGTGTTTGACAGCAGCGTCAGGCTACGCTTAACGCCGCAACGTCTCAAAGAGCAGATGACAGAAATGGAAAAGGCCGCATAAGCGGCCTTTGAGTTTGCAATAACTTGCAGGATTTTTGCGAGGCTTATTGGGCCTGCGCGGCTGCACCGTACTTAATTTTGCCTTCTTTGCGCAGGTTGCTCAGCAACGCTTCAAAGGCAATTTGCGCATTGTTCTGCGTGATGCCCTGCACCATCGCTTTCTTCTGCGCTTCCGGCAGCGTGCCGCTGCGTACCTGTTCCAGCGCCAGCAACACGACGTTGCCCTGCCCGTCTTCACTGATACCGTACACAGGTTTCTCTTTAGTAGGCTGCGCCAGCGCAAAGGCAGACTGCGTGACCGCATCCTGACCGCCACGCGTCAGCGTCTTCTGCTCGCTAAAGCTAAGGTTCGCTGCTTTCATCGCGTCTGCGCCCTTGCCTGCCTGCAGATCCGCCAACAGTTTTTCTGCCTGAGCCTTCGCTTCCGCCTGCGCCTTCTGATTTTTCAGCGTAGCGACAATCTCCGCATTAACTTCAGCCAGCGGTTTAACAGCTTCCGGCTTATACGCGGAGATACGCAGTACAAAAGCCCGATCGCCATCAACCGTGATGATGTCAGAGTTACTGCCCGGCGCGCCGTTTTCACCCACCAGATTGCCGTTAAAGATAGCCTTCTCTACCGGTCTGAAATTCAGCTCGGCAGGTGGATTATCGTGGCTGAACCAGCCCGTTTCC
>NZ_DALZCD010000150.1:0-10478 GCF_031978025.1 Erwinia sp. | reverse complement strand
GCCGACAGGACATTCTCTTCTCCTTTGTGCTGCATTATTGATGAGGAAAACAAACGCTCAAATTATTTAGCTGAGCGTTTTGGTTTCGAGTTTCGAAGATATGTGACTTATCGAGGTAAGCAGGTGCGTCTTCTTGTGCGTCAGTAAGCTCCTGAACCCTGCGGCTGTCAGCAATAAAGATCATTTTTGACTGGCTATGTTTTTTTAGTAAAAATGGCCCTGATTTCTAATACCAGTCACAAAATTTTTACTCCATATTGACCGTCACTAAAATCGCCTTTCTGCACGCATAACGGACTTGCAACTTTACAGCCTGTCTGCTTCGCGCCAGGCATGAACGCGCCATCAAAAACAGCAGAACTTTATTCTTTTTTGTCTTGTAACCTCGGTTCCTGACAGAAATACAGGCCTCTTTAACAGCGTTTTTTAATCACTGCGAAATAACTTAGCCACTGCTTGCCAGGCACGTTTTCCGCTGCGCCAATGACGGTTTCGGCCTCAAACTCATGTAATGACTCAACGATAAAGCGTTCACGGAAAGTATCAAAAATCTCATCAGCGTTAACACCTGCATCCCTGCCGGTTTGTTTTTTACAGGCCAGAACATAAAGTCGACCATTCTCGCTGAGTAATTTACTGACGATATCCAGGTAGGCCGCCTTTCTCACCGCATCGCCTGAAAAGATATGAAACAGTCCACTGTCAATAATGGTCCGAAACTTCCGATCCCAACGGCCCAGAGTGAAGAAGTCTTTCACCAAAAAGTCGATATTAAGTCCCCTCGCCTTCGCCTTTGCGGTAGCGCGCTCGACAGCCTCTTCGACAAAATCAATTCCGGTAACGTCTTCACCACGCTCTGCAAAATAAGCGGCAAGCGTGCCCGTACCGCAGCCAATGTCTAAGATTGGCCCACGTATAACAGAGGCGCTCTCAATGAAAGGCTTTTGCGGGTGACCGATATCCCATACTGGCTTAGCATTATCGGCATAGTGCTCGCTGAATCCAGCGTGATGGGCTTTACTGTCGATGATGGTCATGATTATTTCCCCGCCTTGTAGTCACGGATGTATGCGTTAGCACCTTGTGTTCGTGCAACGCGTTCATCCGGATTTATTTTCGCGCGGGCGTCATGATGTTGGTTATACATCTGAATAGTGCCATCTAATGCCCTGCGGATAACGGCTCCCAAAGGAACATCAATCCCTGCTTCCTCCTCTAATTTTTCCTTCCAGTCGGTGAAAAACTTCAGTTGCTCATCCGTTAATCTTACGGTCACTACATTATTTTTTCGGCTCATGTTTTCCTCAGCTCAATTCGCCAGCAATGTATACAATGTATACATTGATCAGAAAATAAGCAAATAGTGATTTTTAAGGATGCTCTATTGCCCAGAGGCCGAGGCATTAAACGTGATTAACGGGGTAAAATCAGGGAGGTCAGGCATCTGTCTGTCGGCATGGTGGCAGCATTTTTCATCCGTGCGAAAGCTACTGCCCAGCCCTCACCGACCATAAAGAACAGGACTGGCAGAACCTTACACCGGGAAAGATTCCTGACGTAGTGTGCGAGTACTGCACCCAAAATGATGTGACGGCTGCTAATAAGAAAGATAAACAGGATAATGGTCAGCCCTGGCAGCGGATTATGTCAGTGCTGTATGGCGGCAAACGCCGATCCGCTGGCAAAATTCAGCCCGGTATCAGTCCCGACGCCAGCGGGGACTGCCCGTGCGAGAAGCCTGAACGCCCAAAAGGACGGCATACGGGCCGATAGCGAGGAGTTGAGAAATAACGCCTTTAACACTCTGCAGAAATAAATCAGTACACAGTGACATTTCCATTTTTTCCTTGATTTCGGACAAGTAAACGTCCATAAAATTTTCTGCTATCAATAATATTATGTTCGCACTATTCCCATTGATGGGAACAATGTTCTCCAAATTAGCACATGGCATAAAAATAACGGATGGTTAATATCACCCAGGTAACAGTAAATAGCGCTATCTTCATTTTATTCCTCTAAATTTTTATTCCGAACAAAGGATTTATTGTTCATTTTTTTTGGAGCCAATTCTTAAGCATTAATCCTAATATGAGATCATATGAATCGATGAACCAAGGCATAAGGTATGATACATTCTAATTATTTCATTGCTAAACACCTTCTTTCATCAAAAATACTGATTAAAAAAACTATTAAATCACATTTACTTACATTTTCTCATTTAAAAAGAACACAAAAATAACATACCTTACAAATCCATTAAGGGCTGCAAACCAGTGCAGACTGAAAGAGAGTTTTTATCTTAGAGGTAAAAATGTCAGGTAATTTCACGCTAAAAAAAACAAACAACAATTCTATAAAAAATACTTTTGTTTTCATTGTCACTCTTTTTTTCAGCATTAGCGCATTATCTAATAGCGGAAAAATAGACATTCAAGATGAGAGCGTACTTAATGATCCTCCAAAAATAACAGTAAAAGGTGACACCCTTTATTACGATGGCGAAATAACCAAAGGATCATATTTTCTATTTTTAAAGGAAACCAGAGGAAAAAAAATCAGAACCTTCTCTGTTAACAGTCTTGGTGGCGATATGGAAAATGCCATGCTGATAGGGATATATATTATAAAAAATGGGTTAGATGTGGAGCTGCGCAGTGTCTGTGCCTCGGCATGTGCCAACTATATCTTTGTAGCAGGTAACCACAAATATATTGGAAAGGATTCTTATATTTTATGGCATGGAGGGATTGATAGCCCTAAGAAAGAATTTGAAATTTCCGGCAACATGAGACCTGATGATTTTTTCAGGCTTAAAGAGTATCAGCAGCTAAGAAAAAAAGATCACCTCTTTTATAAAAAAATTGGCGTAAAGAGGGATATAGCTTTTTGTCCTCAACTCCAGAAGAACTATCACGAAGAATTCCCAGAAAAATGGTTTTCATATTCACCAGAAGATATGAAAAGATTTGGCATAAAGAATATCTCTTTTGCCACTACACCTTCTCAATGGCTTATGTCAATGAGAAAAAAGCACGTCATCTTTGCCCATTACTGTAATCAGGAGAAGTAACAATGCGTGAACTTTCTTTAAATGAAATGGATGTGGTCGCTGGTGGTTTTTCAATTGGTAGCTGCTCAATTGGCGGTTCCTACTCTTCTACGCACGACGGTCACGGTGGCTCTTCAACATCTGTGAGTGTTCATGCGGGCTGCGGCATTAACGCACCGGATGCAGGCAGAGGTAACGGCGGTAATTCAAAATCAGGACGAAGCAACAGTAGTAGAAGTAACGATCGGGGCGGTAAGCATTAATTTTTAGCCTTTTGCGGCGGCAGGTACCGGTCGCCGCATACTCTGGTTTGTTGCTTACAGAACATCTACCTGGTTCTCAGGCATGCAAGGTAACATGAATAGATCTCTTTATCGCCAGTCGGCAATCGCACACAGAACAAACGCGTGGAAAGGAAAAGCCTTACTGGTTCGCGGGCTCCCCGTTTGGATACATCTGCTTATTACCGCCCTTTTTCTGCTGTCACTTACTCTCCTTCTGACTTTGGGTAGCTATACCCGTCGCGTAACCGTAAGTGGTGAGTTGGCGTCCGTGCCCCGTCCTGTTGCCGTCACCTCCCCCGAGCAAGGTTTCATTATCAGTAGGTTTGTCAATACAGGAGATAATGTTAAAAAAGGCCAACCGCTGTATGAAATCGATATCAGTCGTACAACCCGCTCGGGCGTAGTTAGCGTGCAGCATCGACAAAATACGCAGGATCAGATCCGGATCGTCGACAGTATTATCGAGCGCCTGCGTGAAAACCGGCGTATTACTCTTGCCACTCTGGAACAGGAAAAAGAAAGTTATGCCACAGCGTTTGAACATTCCACAAAAATTCTTGAACAGGCAGCATCAGGCCTGAAAGAGATGAAACAAAACATGGACAGCTATCGACGTTATCAGCAGGCAGGATTAATTAATCGCGATCAGCTTTCCCAGCAGGCATCCCTTTTCTATCAGCAGCAAAACGATCACCTCACGCTAAGCGGCCAGCGGGAACAAAATGCGCTGCAGTTACTTGCGATTGAAGGCGATATCCGTACGCGTGCTGCGGATTTCGATAACGAAATTTTTCGTATGGAAATGCAAAGGAGCGTTCTGGCGCGTCAGAATACAGAAGACGATGCTTCCGGGACGCTTTTGATTACTTCTCCGGTTGACGGGCGTATTGATACGGCCGGTCTGACTCAGGGACAAGCTACCCATCCTGGCGATGCGCTGGCGCAAATTATTCCGGGCGTAACGCCGCACTGGGAGCTGGTGATGTGGATCCCCGATAGCGCCCTGCCTTTTCTCAAAACTGGCGCACCAGTCAATATTAGTTATAACGCTTTCCCATCGGAGAAATTTGGGCAGTTCCCGGGACGTATTGCAGAGATCTCGACCACGCCTGCGAGTCTTCAGGAACGCTTGCTCTGGCCTGGTGCACCTCTCGCCGATACCGGCGGCGTCTCACAAACATGGTACAGGCTGACCATTACGCCCGATGTGACACATTTTGTCTGGCAGGGACAACGCCTTAACGCGGGGAACGGACTTCGGGCAGACTGCACGCTTTTTCTGGAAAAACGACGGCTGTGGCAGTGGGTACTGGCACCACTTTATGACATGCGGGACAGCACGCGCGGAGCAATCAATGCATAATGAAAAATTGGCCTGGTTACAGAGGCGTCTTAATTTCTCCCCTCGTCGTCGTGTCCCTCTCATCCTGCAGACCGAGGCTGCGGAGTGTGGCCTGGCTTGTATGGCTATGATCGCAGGCTGGCATGGTCACCATACAGATTTATTTACGTTGCGCAGTGAAAGTGGCTTCTCTTCCCGTGGGGCAACGTTGGGCACTCTGCATGCCATTGCTGGCAACCTTGGGCTGGCCGGGCGGGCACTGTCGCTGGATCTGGAAGAACTTTCAGTACTGCGGTTACCCTGTGTGCTCCACTGGAATTTCAGTCATTTCATTGTATTAGTTAGCCTCAAAGGTGATAAGGCTATTATCCACGATCCCGCATGCGGTCGACGAACGGTCAGCAGTCAGACGCTGTCGCAAAGCTTTACTGGTGCGGCTCTGGAGTTATGGCCCGATCGTAATTTTAGCCGCCAGAAAAAGTCATCACGGGTCAGACCTACAGAGTTGATACGCGGCATCAGCGGTTTTGGCCCGGCGTTGGTTAAAGTATTTTGTCTGTCTGTTATGACCGAATGTATCAGTCTGCTGTTGCCGATAGGTACCCAGATTGCCCTCGACCATGTTGTGCCCTCTTCCGATCGCGGACTCCTGGAGCTGGTTTGTTTGTCTTTAGGGACGCTAATTTTGCTGCAAACAGGTCTTAATTTGCTTCGTTCCTGGACCGTGATGGTTACGGACACGTTGACAGACATTCAGTGGAAAGAAGGATTATTAAGACATTTATTGTCGCTTCCCCTGCCCTGGTTTTCAAAAAGGAGAATGGGGGATATACAGTCCCGTTTTGCCTCACTTGGCATTCTGCGGGACTGCTTTGTTCACGATATTACCGGTAGCATCATAGACGGCATTATGTTGACTGGCTCGCTGATCCTGCTGGCGGTTTACGGGGGGCCTCTGCTTTGTTGCGTGGTGGTTGGCTTTGTGTTGATAGCGGTTTTAATGCGTTTAATAACCTTTCCCCGCTATCGCCAGCTGGCTGAGGAACAGCTGATAAAAAACGCAACGGCCGCGTCGCATTTTAGCGAGTCGCTTTGGGGCATTGCCACCCTCCGGGCACAGGGGTTGGCATCTCAGCGCGGACGAAACTGGCTGACGCTGGAAGTTGAAGCTGCAAATGCCGGCGTTAACCGCCGCCGCTTCGATATTCTGTTTAATGCCGTTAGCGGGCTGACCGCAGCCCTGGATAATATTGTTATCCTCTGGCTGGGTATCAGCGCCGTGATGACACACAGTCTTTCATTAGGTGCATTTGTAGCGTTTGGTGTGTTCAGAGAGATGTTTACGGGACGCGCACTTTCCCTTACCGATATGTTTCTACGCTTAGGGATGCTGTCGTTACATGGCGAGCGGATTGCAGATATTGCGCATACTCCTCCTGAACCCACGTCATCTTTAACGGAACAGTTTAAACCGGGTAAGGCTATCGCGCTGGACGCGAAGGAAATCGTATTCCGTCATGATACACAGTCTGCGATGGTGCTTAAGGGATTGAATCTTACTGTCTCTGCCGGAGAAAGCGTTGCTATTACCGGGCACTCAGGCTGTGGGAAGACCACGCTTATGAAAATACTGTGTGGGCTTGTACCGCCTTCAGGAGGAAGTGTGATGGCGGATAGCAAAGATATTTATGCAGGAGGAGTGGAGAGCTATCGTCGGGCTGTATCCTGCATCCTCCAGGAAGATCGGCTATTCGCAGGATCGCTGCGGGAAAATATTAGCGGATTCAGTGAGATACCTGATGACACGTGGCTTGAAGCGTGCGCCCGTTTCAGCCATATCCACGATGATATTATGGCGTTGCCCATGGGTTACGATACGCTGACCGGCGAACTCGGCGAAGGATTATCAGGCGGACAACGACAGCGTGTATTTATTGCACGAGCTTTATATCGACGGCCCGGCATACTGTTTATGGATGAAGCAACAAGTCATCTGGACGAACATAATGAAGCGCTGATTAATACGGCTATACGCGGTCTGAACATCACCCGTGTAATCATCGCTCATCGGCCTTCCACCATTGCCTCTGCCGATCGGGTAATTAATCTTTCTGTTGAATGCATGTAACTCTCTCCGATCTGCCGTATGGTGAAAAAATACCTGCAATGCGGGCTTCTGATGAAAAAATAGAAGAACAGAGAGGCCTGGAACATAAAGTGTTTGTTTTGCTCCCTTCTCTTCTCCCTGATGAAGCATAAATAATGGAAAAAGTGACGCTGCCGCATATTGAAGTTGCGGGAATGCTTACCAGTAAGGTTCCTGCCAAACACCGGACGCCCCAGTCGGAAGGTAGTTTTAGTTTCAATATTTTAGTTTCAATAATGGGATGAATGAACTCCGGCGTGCTGATGGGCCAAATGTTCAGGGAAAAATGCAAGAACAGTCAGTAATTCTGAATAGCGACGGCTTCGGTAAGCATCTTTTGCTTCACCCTGGTCAAGTTGCGTCGATGTCCGCTGTGTGCCAAACGCGGACGGTCACACAGAGGTTGTCACAGCAACCTTGAGGCTTAACGCACAAATCCATGACCAAAGGGCGCCTGTCCCGTGTGGATGACTGCACAAAAAATAAAGCTCGCGCTTATGCGAGCTTTATTTCTGTCAGGCGCCTTCGGGTGAAGAAGATTGAAAACTTTTTGACCCTTAGGTTACTTTTTAACTGAAGAGGCGACGACGCCGGCAGTGCTTTGAGGCAGATGACGGGAGATCAGCAGGCGATATGCGGCGGCGCCCAGGCACCCTCCGATAAGAGGGCCAAAAACAGGCACCAGGAAATACGGGATTTCGCGGCCGCCGGTAAAGGCAACCTCACCCCAGCCAGCCATCCACGCCATGATTTTCGGGCCCAGATCGCGGGCAGGATTGAGGGCGAAACCGGTTAAGGGGCCCATCGATGCACCAATAACCGCTATTAGTAAACCGCTTAACAGTGGCGCAAGCGCTCCCCTTGGCAGACCGTTCAGATCGTCGCTCAGCGTCATCAGTCCTGCGAGTAAAATCGCTGTGATGATTATCTCCGTCAGGAAGGCCTGGCCAACCGAGATGGCAGGATTGGGGTAGGTAGAAAAAATTCCTGCCAGCTCAAGGCTTTCTTTACTGCCGCGTACGATATGATGAGCCTGTTCGGCATCCACAATAAGGTTCTGGTAAAGCATATAAACCACTGCCGCCCCGAAAAAGGCCCCCGCCACCTGCGATACCATATAAGCAGGCACTTTACGTTTATCAAAATCACCAAAAAGCCAGAAAGCGAGTGTGACTGCCGGACTCAGGTGCGCGCCGGACAGCCCTGCTGAAAAATACACGGCCATACTCACCGCCAGCCCCCAGATAATACTGATTTCCCACTGGCCCAGCGAAGCACCAGCCACTTTAGCGGCAGCGACGCACCCCGTGCCGAAGAAGAGAATTAACGCGGTTCCTGTGAACTCCGCAACACACTGCGCCCGCAGTCTGGGAGTGGATAAAGTACTCATGCGATGGTTCCCTTATGGCTTTTAACTAAAAGTTAACATTTAGCATCAAAAAGGAAGGTTACTTATTCGTTCGGGAAAGTTCCACGTTCGATTTCGAAAAGAGTGATCGTCGTACTGTTTAGACCGTTAATGCGGATAAAGGCGCATTACAGGCGAGGAACCATCAAACAGCACTGGCGCTTATGTCCGGCTCAAACGCCGGCTTCATGAATATCGTGGGTATTAATCGCGCCGATAATCTGCCCGACGTCAGAGGTAACGGGCGCTGCAGAAATTTTCCTTTCCTGGAATATTGCCTGTGCTTCAGCGGCGAGCTGAGCGGCGGAAAGACTGAAGCCGGGGGATGTCATCGCATTCTGACCCTGCGCACAAAGATTGCCCCCCTTAAGCCGCCAGCGACGCAAGTCACCGTCGGTAAAAATACCGGCAAGCCTGTGATCGCCAGCCGTTACGGCCTGCATTGACACAACCGTTCCTGGACTCCTTCCAGGAAGCTAATCATTTATTGACGAATGTGTAGAGATAACGACGCTCCCCACTTATTACCCTGCTGATGTAATTACCGGAGCACGCTGCGGGTATTGGTTTCAGTGCAGTTTCGGATCACGGGCTATTACCTTTCTCCGAAGCTGCGCAGCAGCGCCGCTCACGCCGCGGGCGTGCTACGCTCTGGCTATTTTTTTAATTGATAATTCCTTTCGGGATAAAATTTTACACTGGGAAACACTTCAAACGTGATCATTATAATGTGACTGTGGCGAGTTTTTATCAATAAACTGCCAAAAGTAATTATCTTGAGCTGCATTAGGATAAGACCAATTATTAGTCGATGGCTTGCCATCTTTCCTCAAAATAAAATGACGTCTATTTTTCACGTCATAATAAATTTCACCGGCCAGACCTTCGGTACTGAAAATTCTCGGATGTTCAAATGTTCCTATCTCCCATGATATAAATTGCCATATTTCATCTGAATTTCCAAATAATGGGAAATGCCAGTTGTTATCTGATGGACGCCCTTCAATTTTGAGCATTAAATACCCACAATTTATATCGTAGTAAATACTTCCGGGCTTTCCATATTCATTCCATTTTTTTGGATCGTTTATACATCCTTCATGTTCACCTGCATAAATCCAGTGTTCATTATCTTTTTTGTTATCAGGATAGAGCCAGAGATTTTCACCAGGTATGCCCGGGAATTTTAATATGAAATACGTGCCATCAAGCAAGTATACACTTCCTGCGTAACCATACTCTTCAAATGAATATGGAGTTCTGAAATCGCCAACTTTCCGGGTAATGAATTCGAACTTATCATTTGACTGACCATCCGTAGGATAATACCATACATGGTCATATGGCCTTCCATCTTCCTTTAATAATATATAGCCTTCCTTTCTCCCATAATATACTGAACCAGCTTTACCATATTCGCACCACCCTTTTGGCTGACCCAGCGTGCCTGGATGGGTACCGGCATAAATCCATTCCTCATTATCCATCCCATCATCGGGGTAGTCCCAGGAATGAAATTTGGGGATGCCTTCTTTCTTTATAATGAAATATTTATTTTTTCCATTATAATAATAAACATCTCCTGATTCTCCAAATTCTGACCAATCACGGGGGACGAGGAACTTTTGCGCGCCAGTTAAACCCAGCCTGTCCTCAATGATTTTTACTAATTCCTCCCTTTGATTATTATTAAATTCAGTTTCACTCAGTAATTTATTCTCCTCCACGGAGTTATCTTGAGAAAAAAATATTTTTTCACTACTAATTTTTAAGTCATCTTCTTTTTGGGCGAAAAGTTTTTTAAATGCATTATCATCAAGAGATAAAATTTCCAGGAAAATATCTGCGAATTGTAGATCATCAATAGGGATATTGGTTAACATCTGGCTGGTGATAATATTCATATTTTCATTTATTATACCATAAAGGCCCCTATACTTGTTGTAAAACGATTTCGGGGATATTTGATTTAAAATAAGCCTACCGACATCCATTAGGTAGTCGTTAAAGGATTCAATGCCACGTTTTCTTCTCACATTTGGTGGGGTTTCCTCAGTATTCGTCAGATATGTAAACATATTTCTTATTTTCATGACAGTATCCATGGATTTTTCTGCAGCAAAATCCATTACAAATTCCTGAAGAGCATTAATAGGGCTTTCTCTAAAGGTTACGGGTTTTAGGTCATGTGTTGGAGTGCCAACCCTATATTTTCCTTTGTAGGCTATAACCTCTTTTTTCAT
>NZ_DALZCD010000149.1:0-10525 GCF_031978025.1 Erwinia sp. | reverse complement strand
TTCAGCGCATTCAGCGACAGCACGCCGTCGGTGCCCTGTACGTAGATACCTGCCGGACGATCCACCCATTTGTCCGTGCCGTTGCCGCGCAGCATGGACTGGCTGGTGATGTCACGCCCTGCCAGCAGCGAGAGGGATTTATCACCGCTCAGTGTGCCGCCGAGGTTATTAATATCCTGACGGGCGGTCAGGCTCACCCGGTTGCCGCCGATGTAGCCGCTGTTAGTCAGCGACTGCGCCGTCAGCTGCGTCACGTCGCGCCCTTTGATGGTGCCGCTGTTGGTGATGTCTTTTTCGGCATGAAGAGCCACGCTACCGCCCCCGAGCAACGCGCCGTCGCCGGTCAGATCCCCTTCTTTCAGCTTCGCATAGACCTGCGGCACCAGCACGTTTTGCTGCGTGCCGTCAGGCAGGGTCACCGTTTTGTTCACCAGCCAGACAATATCACTGGTTAACAAGGCCATCTGCGCCGGCGTCAGGGCCACGCCCAGCTGTAGCTGGTAGCTTTTACCAAAGGCTACCCCATTATTCATCAGCTCGCGATACTGATCCTCATCGTTGCCGTAGCCGCTGAGATAGCGGCTGCCGGTCAGCTGCGTGACCTGGTCGCGCACCAGACGCTGCTCATAGAAGCCGTCGCCCAGCCTTTTCAGCATCTGGCTGCCGTCCGAGGGCAGCGCGTTCTGCATATAGTCGCTGCTCAGCCACTGCTTCTGGTTCGCGAAGCGCGGATCGGTTTCCACCAGATAATGGCTGTCGCTGGCGGGCTGCAGGTTAAACAGGCTGTTGTCCGGCAAACGGGTATCCGGCGAGATCGCCCGGATCACCGGCGTGATGCGCTGTCCGTCAACGACCGTGGCGGGCAGCGTCAGGGAAAACTGCTGTCCTACCGGCAGCAGCAGCGGCCGATCCTGCACTTCACTAAGTTTATCAAGTGTTAACGTGCTGTCATAGCGTTGTCCTGCTGGTAGCGGCGTGGCGTTGCCGCCCTCTACGGCCCCCAGCGCAACCGCCGTTTTTGCCTGCTGCCCTTTTACCGCACCGATAGCGTCGGCCCGGTTAGCCACCGTCTGCTGCTGGCGACCGCCGTTCTGATAGCCGCTGCCCTGCGGCGCGGCGTTCGCCTGCCAGCTCACCGTTTTCAGATCGATAGTTTCGGTGACGGCAGCGGGCTTATAGGTGCTGCTGCTTTTACCCTGCGACGTTTTGGTGCCGCCAAATTTCTTTTTCTTCTTTTTGGCATACCAGCGCACCGCTTTGCCTTTGTCCGTCGTGACACGCGTGCCTTTGGTGGCCTCGTTATTCAGCTCGTCAATCTGACCGCCCAGGGCCGCACCGGCCACAATCTGGCTGTCGTGGTTGGCGAGACGACCGGCGGTAAAAGTCATGTTGCCGCCCGACAGGATTTTGCCCGGATCGCTCTCTTTGATCTGCGTTTCTTTGACGACCCGCTGGTAGGTGTATTCATAAAATTCGTGGCCGCTGGTGCCGTCCGGCATGTCAGCACTGTGCACACCATATTTGTTTTTATGGCTGGTATTCACCTCATCCCAGTTAAAACGATCGGTATGGCCTTTGAGCACCACATCGTGATGCGGGGCGTTTTCCGTGGTCACGATTTGGGTGGTCAAACGGCGGTTATCGTTGTTCACTTCCGCCATAGAAATAAACGCATCCCGCCCCGCTTCGATAGTGGCACCGCTGTTATTCAGCTGGCCGCCCTGTCCGGCCGCGTGATAGTCACCATCCAGATAGCCGCCGAAGTGCAGATCGCCATCGCTGTAAATCAGCGCGTGATCCCGGTTATTTACCGTACCGGCAGCGATATCCAGACGGTTGCGCGCGGCGATAACCGCCGCCTTGCCGCCGCTGCTGAGGTTATTCAGCACCGTAGCGGCAATGGCAATGGCATCGCCATAGATACGCCCTGTGCCGGTGTTGGTCAGAATGTTAGCGGTAAGATGCGTCAGCGCACCGTCGATCAGGCCGGTATTGTTAAGGTTATTCGCGGCAGCGATATGGGTTTCCTGCGCGCTGATTTCCCCTTTCGCCCGGTTGGTAACGTCCTGCGCAGAGAGCCAGAGCGCCTGCTGCGCGGTCAGGGTACCGTCGTTCGTGATGCTGCCGCCGGTGGTCAGCCGCAGCGTGCCGTTGGCTTTAACCGCCGCCTGGTTATGGAAATCCCCCGCCAGCATGATGCCCAGATCGCCCTGCGACAGGATCTGCCCGTCACCGCTTAGCGACGCGGCGCTAATCTGCCCGTCACGGTCAGCGATCAGCGTCCCCTGGCGGTTATTGATGGCCAGCGCCTGCCCCTGTGCGGCGTCCTGAACGATCAGCGTATCCGCCGAGGAGATCAGCCCGCCTGCATTCGTCAGCGCCTGGCGCACCAGCAGCGCCAGGCGTGACGTCGCCCGCAGCGCACCCTGGCTGTTATCCAGCGTGTCGGCCTGCAGCGTCAGGTTACCGGCCTCAATCCCTTTATCACCCTGTCGCGTATTGCGGTTAATCAGCTGCGGGGCGGTAATGGCCAGCGTCTGGCCACCGTGGATCAAGCCACCCGTGTTGTCGAGCTGCTGCGCCAGTGTCAGGTTGGCGTCACCTACGCTTTGCAGCTGACCAGCCTGATTAACAAGCTGTGCCGCTGTCAGCGTCAGCGTGCCCGCAGAGAACAATTTGCCCTTCTGGTTTTGCAGCGCGTTCTGCCCCATGTGCAGCGTCAGATCGCTGCCGCCCTGAATTTGTCCCTGCTGGTTGTCCAGCAGCCCGCTGTCAATGCGGGTGTTGCCCGATCCGGCGATCAGCCCGCGCTGGTTAGTTAGCGTCTGGCCTGCGGTATTGATAAGGATATCGCCAGCCGATTGTAATTTGCCGTCGCTGTTATTCACCGCCCCGCTGTTAAGGATCAGCGTGCCGTTGCCCGCCAGCTGGCCCTGGCTGTTGTTCAGCTCGCCGGTCTGTAGCGTGGCCCGCTCCCCGGCGGCAATAAAGCCGGAGTGGTTATCCGTCGTGCCGCTGTGCACGTCCAGATTGCGCATGGCCACGATGCCGCGCTGGCTGCCGCTGTCGCTGTTGATCAGCGCCTGCCCGTGGGTGTCCAGCGTCAGGTCAGTGCCCGCCTGTAACAGGCCGCCCTGGTTCTGCACGTTGCCCGCGCTCAGGCTGAGCGCCCCGCTGCCGCCGGTCAGCACGCCACTCTGATTATCCACCCCGCCGGTGATGATATCCGCACCGGTTTTGCCGGTGAGGAGACCGGCCTGATTGACCAGGCTACCTGAGCGAAGCGTCAGCTCACCGCCGCTAAACAGGCCGCCCGCTGCGCCGCTGTCGCTGTTGATAAAACGGTTACCGTGAGTATCCAGCTGTAAGTCCTGAGCAGATTCAATCCTGCCCGCGCGATTGTTCAGCTCGCCGCTATCCAGCGTCAGCGTGCCGCGCGCGCCCAGCTGACCCTGCTGATGATCGAAAGCCTGCTGGTGCGTATCGATGGTGATGTTGCGGCCCAGCATCACGCCCTTGCTGCCGTCGATCGGCCCGCCAGAGATGCGCATATCGCCGCCCGAAACCAGTCCGCCTCGCGTGCCGCTTTCCGTGTTAGTCAGCCGCTCGCCTTGAGTGTCCAGCGACAGCGCATCGCCCGCCTGAAGCAGGCCGCGCTGATTGTTTACGGCACCGGTAACCAACATTAATTCTTTGTCCGCCGCCAGCGTGCCGTCGGCGTTGTCCAGCGTGCCGCCGCTCAGTTGAACAGCGCCTGCCGCGCTCAGCAGACCGGCACTGTTATCCAGGTTACCGCTCTTCAGGCTCAGATCGTCGCCCGCAATAATCCCGCCGGAGGTTCCGCTTCGTTGATTTAATAAAGCCTGTCCGTGCGTATCCAGCTGCATAACACCGCCGGACTGAATGCGCCCGGCAGCATTGTTCAGCTCGCCGCTTTCCAGCTGCAAATCCTTCTCCGCGCTGAGGAAACCAGCCTGGTGATTGAATTGCTGTTGATGGGTGTCGATGGCGACGTTGCGTCCCTGAATCACCCCGTTTTCGCCCTCAATCTGCCCGGTCGCCAGCTGCAGATCGTTTTGCGTCACAATACCGCCGCGCTCGCCGCTGTCGCTGTTGGTTAACCGGGCGCCATGCGTATCAAGCGTCAGCGCTTTATTCGCCTGCAGCAATCCCCGCTGGTTATCAACGGCGTCGGTGCCCAGCGTTAACGTCCCACCGGAAACCATCATGCCGTCTTTATTGGTCAGGTTGCCGCTGTTAACGGACAGGCCGCCTGTTGAGGCGATAACGCCATGATGGTTATCCAGGTCGCCGCTGGCGAGCGTCAGAGCCCCGCCGCTGAGGATACCGGCATGACCGCTTTCAGCATTAACCAGGCGCTCGCCATGGGTATCCATCGTCAGGTCGCCGCCGGACTGGATCAGACCGCCGCTGTTATCTGCGCCGCTGCTGGTCAGGGTTAGCCCCTGTTTCGCGACCACATTGCCAGCGGTATTGTTCAGCTCGCCCTGCTGCGTATCGACGAGCACGCCCTCGCCCAGCAGCGTACCGCCCTGGTTAGCCAGTCCCTGGCTGCGCGTAGTGAGCTGGCGGGCGGCTTCAATGCGACCTTGTGTATTGTTAATGTCCTGCTGAGTCTCTACGTGCGCACTGCCGCCGGAAGCGGAGGCCAGGCCCTGTTGGTTAGCCAGGCGGCCAGCAGCCAGATCCAGATCCTGACCGGCCAGCAGCTGGCCCGCACTGTTGGTCAGCCCGTCCCGGACAGCGAGCTGCAGGTTGCCCTTATCTGCTGCTAACAGCGTGCCGTGGCTGTTATCCAGCGACCCTGCAGCCAGATGCAGATTGCCACCGCTCTCAATCCGCCCGGCCTGGTTGGCCAGCGAACCGGCCACCGTCAGCGCCATCTCGCCCGCACCGCGTTGTGAAAGCAGGCCCTGTTGATGATTGAGGCTCTCCGCGTTAAGCGTTAACGCCTGAGCCTGAGTATGGCCCTGAGAAAGATCGAGCTGGCCACCGGTCAGGTTCAGTGCGCCTGCCGATAACAAATTCCCCTGATTACCGTTCAGCTGCGCGGCCTTAAGCGTCATCGTGCCGCTACCGGCCAGCTGTAGGGTTCCCTGCTGGTTTTCTAACTGCTGCGCGTCAACCGTCAGGTTACTGCCGTTACCGGCAATCAGGCCGCTGCGGTTTTCAATACGGTCGGCCTGCAACGAAGTATCGCCTTCGTTACCGATAGTGCCCTGATTGTTTTGCAGGGTGCCGGTATGCAGCGTCAGCGCCTCGTGGTTTTGCTGCCGCAGCAGGCCGTTGTTATTGTTAATATCTTTTACGGCCACGGTCAGGCGGCCTGCGGAGAGTTTGCCACCCTCGTTATTAAGCTGCGTTGCGGCCTGCACCTGAACAGCGGTGCCCGCTACCGTCGCGCCTGAGGTCGTAACGTCACCCTGCGTGGCGGTCAGCGCAATTGCCTCTGCCGAGGTCTGGCTGCCGGAAAGATCGACGCGGCTGCCCTGCGCCTGAACAGCGCTGTGCGCCAGGTTTTTACCCTGCGCTTTCAGTTCCCCCTGGCTGGTCAGCAGTAAACTGCCCGGCTGGCCCAGCGTGCCGCTGTCGTCCACGCCAGCCGCCAACGTGCCATCACTGCTGCTGGTAATACGGTTGGCGGTCAGCGTGGCGTTACCGCCCGCACCAATCAGGCCGCTGTTACGCAGTTCGCCGTCGGATGCCAGCGTAACGTTTTGCTTCGCCAGTATCTTGCCGCTGTTTTGCTGATCGTCGCGGCTGGTAACCTGCAGATCGCCACCGCTTTGCAGCGTGCCGCTGTTTTCCAGCCTGCCGTCCACGCTCAGTTTGAGTTCACCGACGCTGGCGCCCAGCTCTCCCGCGTTGCGCACGCCGACGCCCTTCTCGGTGCCGGTCAGGGTGATTTTGTTAGCATACATGCCGCCAAGCGCCGCCACATCCAGCGCAAAAGCGGGACGATTAGTGTCATCACTGGCTTTTACCGCCGTTACGTTGCCCCCGGCCGAGACCTGATTTTTACCGGTGACCACGTTAAGCTCATGGGCGTGGATCCTGGCGTTAACCGTGACCGACTGCGCGATAAGCTGCGTATAGTCTGCCTCGCTGTCCTGCATGCCTTTACCGGTGATATTGATGCGGCCGCCATTCACGTCAAAGCCCTTCAGCTGGCCGTTTTCCATCACCGCCTGGCCCGTGGTCAGGGTATTGCGGCTGGCGTTAATAAAGCCGCAGCCGCTGCAGGTGATGCCGGCCGGGTTGGCGATGACCACCGCCGCACGTTTACCGGCCACCTCGATAAAGCCGTTCAGCCTGCTGGGATCGCGGCTATTGACTTCATTGAGGATGACGCTGGCTTCCTGTTTTGAAAGCCACGGGTTGGCCGCCACCATGCCGCCCAGCTGGGTGCGCGTGTTTTGATGGCTGTTGTTCAGGATGGCGCCGCGCTCGTCAACGTCAAGCTGGCTGTACGTGTTGCGCGAAACGCCCTGCCCGTTCGGCGTCTGGATATTAATCTGCGGCAGACCGTTGGCGGTCGACATTACCGTCGGCTGCTGGTTACCGGGCGCGCCGCTGTCGGCCACGATATTCGCCTGCGCCGGTAAGGTGACCGCGCCAGCGGCCAGCCACAGGGCAAAACTGAGCGGACTGATGCGCACTTGCGTTTGGGCACGCGAGGCACGCTGCCGGCTGCGCGCAACGCGCGAATAGCCGCTGCGGGCGATATCCGGCACCACCATCAGCATGCCGCGAACTTTATTAAAAATAATGCGATAGCAAAGCTTGTTCATAATGCGCACAGTCCCTTGTCAGGCAGAGGAGCGGATCGGTAGTGCCGGTTGAGGCTGAAAGATGGGTCGGTCCGGTTGAGGCTGAAGGATCAGTAGTTCCAGTTAAGGCTGAAGCCGAAGGTGGCCGGATCGGTTTTGAAGCCTTCGGGCTTCGACAGTGGCACCCCGGCAAAGAGGTCGTAGCTCAGGTTCGCCGGGCCAATATTGCCGCGGAGTCCGGTGACGCCGCCTGCCAGGTGATGGCCGGGCAGCGCGGTGCTGTGTCCGGCCACTTCGCCATAGTCCACGCCCAGGTAAAGTTCCTGGCTTGGCAACGGCGTTCGCCAGGCCAGCGTGTTTTGCAGCGTCCAGCCCCGGCTGCCGCTCAGCGTTCTTTCACCGTCGAAGCCGCGTACCGTCCAGCGGTTGCCGATAGCGAACTCATCCTGCGGCGTCAAAGGCGTGTTGCTCATCTGCCGCCGATATTGGATGTTGTAACTTAACTGCTGTTTTCCCAGCGTGAACGGCGCGTTCAGCCCGGCCTGCCAGGTGAGAATTTTTGATAAAGCGGTAGCGTAGGTCGCGTCGTCATAAGACTCTTCCCACGCGGGCAGCGCGCCAAACCAGCGAGTTCCACGCTGATAGCTGACGCCCGCATCCAGCGTGGCCGGGCCAAGATAGTGGCGATGCGAAAGTCCCAGTCGCCAGGCGCTGGTGCGGCGCTGCTGGCTGACCACCTCAGTGTCGTTGATGAAATTGCGCGAATCTTTTACCAGCACGTCCACGCTGGCGGTGGTTTTAGACGTGGCGTTGCGGTGCAGCACGCGGCTGACCTGCAGATCCAGCGAGCGGCTTTTACCGGCGTAAAGGAAATCGCGGCTGTAGCCCGCCACCGTCTGATGATAGTCATAGTCGCTGGCGGTGACGCCCACCAGCCACCAGCCAAGCGGTACCGAATAGTGTCCCGCCAGGCTTTTGCTGCTCTTCCGGCCGGCAAAACCCAGATCGCGGCTGGCGGTAAGGTAAAACAGATCGCTTAAGGAGGCCGGGTTATCCAGCGCCAGCATCACCCCGCTCTGATAGCGTCCGGTGCTCTCCGTGCCGGAGTCATCCAGCCATGCACCCACACGCCAGAAACGACGCTGGGTACGTTCGATAACAATATCGCTTTCCCCCGGCTGCTGGCCGGGACGCAGCGCCATGTGCGCCTCTACGGTGGGCAGACGCTGCAGGTTTTCCAGCCCCTGTTCGATATCACGCAGATCCAGCAGGTTGCCGGTATGGGCCGGCATGGCCGACCACAGGCTGGCATAGTGGGAGGAAGAAGGCGTCAGGGTTACGCTGCCCGTTTTGCCCGGCACGATAAGCAGTTTCAGCTCGCCCTGGCGCAGATCCTGCTGCGGTGCCAGCACTCTTGTGGTCACCCAGCCGTGGTTGATCAGGCGATTTTGCAGCGTGCTCATCAGTTGATTGATGCCCTGCACGCCCAGGCAATGGCCGACGGCCTGGTCTGCCAGCCGCTGCAACGGCACCCAGTGCGGCAGCGCCTGCTGGCCGGAAAGCGAGACGCGATGAAGCGTAAAGCAGGGTTTCTCATCCGGAAAAGTTATCCGCGAAGGTGCGGGGACAGGTTCTGCCAGCCGAACATCAGGTGCCTGCGGCGTCAGCTGTTGCTGGCGAGCCTTCTGCTGTTCCTGCTGGTGCTGGATTTGCTCATCGCCCGGCGCGGCATAAGCAGTACCGCAGCCGATAAGCACCCCGATCGCCAGCACCATGCCGCCGCTTATTCCTTTTTTGCCCTGCATCGCTGCACCCACCAAATATGTAACAAAATATGTATAAGGTATTTTTATGCGCACATTATGCACCCACGGCGGCAAACCTCAAGAAAAAACTTACAAAAAACTTACGTTAGGGGCTGGTTTGAGTTAATTAAAAAAGCAACATAACTAACTAATTAGGGGGGTAACTAAAAATCCTGAGGACGGGTTGAAAAGTTCTTTTGGGCGAAGCCCGGAATGACAGCAAGAAATTATTTAATATATAACAATAATTTATATCAAAAAGAGGCACCAAGCCCTCTTATCGCGGCGGGCCATTCAGGTTATCTTAAGTCGTTTTTCTACGGGGTCAGGCGGGATAATGTTGATATGATAAGGCTTAACAATATAAATTTAACTTAAGTCATGTAAAAGACACCCAAAGTCCTAACCAACTCCCTTAATAAGGTCAACACCATGCAGAGTAAATTCAGAAACAACCTGGTTTAAACCCCTGTTTCGTTATCAGCAGCTCAGGATTTCAGGGAGGCGGGTAACCCCATTTGGCCGGGCAAAAAAAAGCCCCCTCTAAAGAGGAGGCTGATGCTTATGCTTTGGTTACGGCAACCCAGCTGGCTTACGCCTGGTTCTGACCACTTAGGATCAGCTGGCCGTTGCTGTTTAAAGGAATGCGGGTACCGGGATCGTTATCCATGCGGATTTTGCCCTGCTGGTCGCCAATTTTGTAGGTGACGTCGTAACCCAGCGTTTTTTCCTGCTTGTCGTAGACGGTTTTGCAGCGCTGCTCGGTGGTCGTATAGGTATCACGATCCTGCAGGGCGCTCTGTACCTGGTTACCGCCGTAGCCGCCAGCCAGCGCGCCCGCTACGGTAGCCACATCACGTCCACGTCCGCCGCCAAACTGGTGACCCAACACGCCACCCGCTACCGCACCCAGTACGGAACCGGCGATACGGTTTTCATCCTGCACGGCGCGACGGTGAGTCAGCGTAACGTTACGGCATTCCTGACGTGGATTTTTTGTGGTTTCTTTAATTGGCGTCGCGGAGAGCACCTGAGCAAACTGCGGCCCACGCTCGAATACATTCATGCCTGCTACCGCAGCCACACCCAACGCGGCCGCTACGCCGATTCCAATACCTGCCAACATTGATTTATTCACAGGGCTCTCTCCTGAAACAGTTATTACGCATCGTCGCCTGCCACCGGAACCGGGCCGTACGCGACGCGCTTTGTCAGGTAAAGTTTG
Source organism: Erwinia sp. (assembly GCF_031978025.1). Taxonomy (NCBI): domain Bacteria; kingdom Pseudomonadati; phylum Pseudomonadota; class Gammaproteobacteria; order Enterobacterales; family Erwiniaceae; genus Erwinia; species Erwinia sp. Next base: position 704 of record NZ_DALZCD010000149.1, on the reverse strand, counting down.
CTTATCAGGACCAGTAATGACAATAAGAATTCAGGACGAAATAATCACCTAAAGTCAAATCTAAAAGCTTTTAAGAGAGTTCTTAGGAGGGAGGAGACGGGGAGAAGGCTTATAGCCACAGAGCGCTATAAGCCCGATAACTCCAGTTCAGGCGGTCCTGATTTTACTTAGTGCAGCTTAAGCCGCGGACGAATAACCCGGTTAATACTGCCAACCAGCATCATCAGCCCGGTTCTGAAATAGCCGTGCAGCGCGACCTGATGCATACGATAAAGCGAAATATAAACAAACCGTGCAATACGGCCTTCCACCATCATTGAGCCACGCATCAGGTTACCCATCAGGCTGCCTACCGTACTGAAACGAGAGAGCGAAACCAGCGAGCCGTGATCCTTATAAACATAGGCTTTTTGTTCGCGTCCTTTCATCTGCGCCAGAATATTATCCAGCACGCGCGACGCCATCTGGTGAGCGGATTGCGCACGAGGCGGCACAAATCCCCCTGAAGGCAGGGCACAAGATGCACAGTCGCCAATCGCATAGATGTCCGGATCGCGCGTCGTCTGCAGCGTTGGCTCTACTACCAGCTGATTAATGCGGTTCGTTTCCAGCCCGCCAATCTCTTTCATAAAGTCCGGGGCTTTGATGCCTGCGGCCCAGACCATCAAATCGGCATTGATATACTCGCCTGATTTGGTGTGCAG
>NZ_DALZCD010000148.1:0-10587 GCF_031978025.1 Erwinia sp. | reverse complement strand
TATAAACGGCACGGTGCCCGGGAATGAAAAAATCTTCCTTCCTCAGCAGCAGATTGACGTCATCCCATCGATCATTATCCAGCATCAGCGCACCAAGCACACACTGTTCTGCCTCAGTCGAAAAAGGTATATCAGTAGCTTTTTCAGGCATGAAAATCCCCTCCACCGTCAGGTAGATATAATGAAGTAAACAATCAGATTATTTAGTTTTGCGGGCCGTTATTTCGTTAACGTAGATATCTAAATAACGGTCTATCAGGCTTTGTACGAGCTTTGATGACGTCATGACTCTTCCGAGCGCAGAACCCACTGACATAGCAGCCTGCTCAGTTTTGACTCGTCTTGCGGGACCTATGTAAACCAGAGGGGCTAATTTTTTATCATTCTCGAGCGAGGGCATAGCTACTGACTCCTTGTTAAGTTTTGTTGTGGAATTAGCCATAAATAAAATTCCATATGAAAACGAACTGAGCCCCTGAAATTTTTAATGCGCTGTCGTGTAAACCGCGCTAACCCTCGCTCAAACAGGTTTGTGTTAAGAAAGAGCAATATTATGATAATGTTAAACACTAAATATGTTTAGTGTTTACATATTAACATTGCTGATGGAAAAAACGCAATTATTTTACGTTCGTACGTTTTTTATTTACCTTTAAAGCTTATAAATTTCCTTTAAAATCATTGAATTAATTAGCCTCAGGGTGTGTGCATGTTAGATACGATTGGGAAGCGGCTTAAATGCTGTAGAGCTGCAACCGGCACTTCTCCTCAGGAGTTAGTTGCCTATGTTCACGAGAAAAAACTGGACCTGTCTTACACTTCTTACACACGCTGGGAAGCCGGCAGTGCTTTTCCTGTCAAAAAAATCCAGGCACTCAATGTGATTGTTGAATTTTTCAACAATCACGGGCTGCATGTTGAAACGGAATGGATCTTAAGCGGCGAAGGATTTCCTCCCCAGTTTGCTGAATACACCACGCTAGACGAAGACACTCTTTTTATTCTTGCAAGCCGACAGCTGGCTAACGTTGAGCTAATACAAATTGGCGGCGTCTACGGTGAGCCTTACGTCAATTTCGGAGAGTTCTGCATTGTATCTAACGAGATAAATATCGACCCTAATAATGGTAAGTTATGTTACATCAGACATACTGATGGCATAAAGATAGGGGTTATCTTAGTTTTGGATGAAGATACGATTCAGATTCAAGGCAAAGAAATAATAAACATTAAAAAAGAGAATGTTATAGAGTGTCGAAGAATAAAGTGGATTCAAAAGAAATAAAAATTAATTTCCATCGTTGCAGTAACGAGGTGATTAACTTTTTAGATAAATTTGAGCGAACCACCTACGTATCTACCTTACTTGTAGAGAATAACATCATCTCTGCTCACCAGAGCAATGGTTATGCAAATTGGGATAACAAGTTTTATTATGAAGGCAAATATAAAGACAGCCTTTTGATAAAGATAGGCATCGAATTAACCAAGATAAGAAAGGGTGATGTAAGCACTGTTATATGGGATGAAGCCCTTAAGATTGACAAAGACAATATTATCGATAAGCAACGTCGCGAGCATAATATTTATCATGGCATAAGCTTTATTTACGGCATTGAGGACAATGTAAGTATGGCCCTTAATGTCTGCACTGGAGAAGACACATCGCAAAAGGAGTTTGAAAATTTGATGCTCCCAATGCGCTTTGCGCTTCTGAATTATTTTAAGGATTTATAATGTACACTAAAAACTTTACTGTTGACGAAAAACACGTTGATTTTCAGGGTGTTGTTGACGGACTTTACTATCCATTCTATATGGAATGGACGCGCCATGCGTTTATGAAAGACCAATTGGGACTGGATCTTGAGCAGGAGTTCACTGAAGGCAGAATGCACATAATTCTTGAGTACACGATGAAATTCAAGAAAAGCCTGCAAAAAGGTGATGAAATGCAGGTCACATGCTCCGTTGCTGAAAATGAGAAAAAGAACCGTATCAACTTCGTTCAGCAGATAATAGTTAATGGTTCAGTGTATGCAGAGGCTGTATTTATAGCAACCTGCCTTGTTAATGGGCGTCCGTCTATTCCAGAGGTCGTAAAAAACGCTCTGGCTAACTGACATCAAGGGAATCCGTTCGGATTCCCTATGAACTAAATATCTATAAATATATATTTACCATCTCCGCATGGCAATTCACCCCTCCCTAACACCTTTGAAGATTTTAACATATAACCGCTTTTCTTCTTAAACTTCCCCTGAAATTCAGCTTCTTCATAAATACGAGCCCTGAAAAAACGACTGTCATTTTTAGAATGCAAAATACCCATCTTTTCAATTGATGATTGTACTTTTCTTTTATCTATTTCAATAGAATTATAATTAATGAACCTAAATATGGTATCAGGTAGAGATACGAATAAAAAACCACTTACAGTATGTACTAAGCTTTCATTCTCATTGATACTCAAATCTCCCTTTTCAATGGATTCTGATAGCCATGCGATAAATTGAGGACCTAAATCATTAATGTTAGTTATATTATTTTTTGAGCCTTCAATAGCAGATGAAAGGGTTTCATCTTCTAATGTTTCCTTAACGCAAATTTCCAGTGGTTCGCCCTGGTTTGCAGTATCTTCCAAGTCTAAATTATTGCTTATTACTGTAGGATCAGTGGCTAGACATGCCTCCTTAAGGGAAGGTGCTGGCTCCAGTTTTGAGCCCTGAGAATCATCCGAAAAGTCGGGTGCTTGAATAGGAGTTTCAGCATGGTGATTTGTGTCTAATCCTTTGTCATCATTATCATTATTAACAGCGAACATGCTAAGTAAAAGAGCAGTGTCGTCCTCCTGAGCTAGCGCAGCGCCCTCCGGCACTTTTTGCTCTGGCTCTGTATTTTCTATGCCCTTTTGCAGCTTTTCTGGGACCAGATTTAGGTCAGTTTCAGATTGTGATAAAGCCGATGCAAGCAAAGCATCCAGATTGTTTGCAAGCCCTGGATTAGCAGATAGCTCCTCCCCTGATGATATCGAGCCAGGTTGCTGGCCCTTCGCAATGCTTTCATCAATTGCAGGCTCGAGGCTTGCTCCTGACGTTATCAGACTTAGCGTATCTTCTAAGCCTGCAATCGGCGAAGTCTCCTTCGTAGAAGGATGACTTTCCGCTGTAGGCATTGTGTGGTTTAAAACACCAGGAGCACGCAGTTCAGGTGAGTGCACCAGTTCCATTGCCTTTGCAAGGATCTCCTCAATTAAAGGTATTCCACTTATCCCCTGATGCATCAGAAGAGTCATTGCACCAAAAGCTGCAGGTTTGGAAGAAAGCCATAAAACTCCGTCCTGCGGCAAAAGTCGGGTGGCGATAAATGAAGCCAATGACTGTCCGCTGGCATTGCCGGCATCTTTAGCAATATTTCGGAATCTGAAAATACTGTCTGGTGCTTTAACCCCGGGAGGCCAGGAACTGCCATCCAAAAGCTCGCCTTCGAAGCAAGCCAGTAATGGCAGATGATGGAATAACGCCGCCCAAAAAATCACAGCATTCCACAAAGAATTTTGCGCCGCCTGCTCTTCAGGAGCAGCTCCGGGTGGAAACATATACCCCTTCGCTAATCTGACACTGTAAGCTGTAAACTTGATCGTCAAATCAAGATATCCGCCTTCTGAGCTCCATTCCCCAGCAGAAGTGGCCGGGACATTCTGGGTAGCTTGAGCGAGCGTTCTGAGGGGTTCCAGATAAAGTCTTTCATACACATTTTCAGGAAGTGACGTGTTATCCCAGAGCTGTTTTAAAAGCTTTTTTCGGTGCGGCAGAGCCAGCAATTCTGCGCCTGTGGAAGGAGTAAAGTATCCTGAAGGGGATTTTTTTGCTGAACTGTCTTCAGCTGTACCCTTACCTGAAAATAAATTTTTCAGCTTGTTTAACATACTGAATTCCTGAACAAGTTGGTATTGGTCCATAAGAGCTATACAGAGAAATTTATGGTTTTTTTTTGACAACAGCTCTAACTATTTCATTGAGAATCAGCGTTTTTCTGGCTCGTGTCGATGCAACGTAAAGCAAGTTCAGCTCGTCTCTTCTGTCTTCAGCGCTTATCAGCGGATTGTTGATGTCATTGAAATCGTCGTTAAGAACGACCGTATCCCATTCCAGCCCCTTACTGCGATGAGCTGTTACTACTGTTAAATCCGCCTTGCTTTCGTTATGTGCTATCTGTCGCTTCAGAATCACGAGTTTCTGCGGAAGTGGAAAGTACATTTCCAGCAGCTTTATAGCCTGCCCCATATCTGCATCTTTTGTAGTTTTTGCTATCGCTTTGTACTCCTCAAAATCCCTGTAATCTTTAGTAAGCAGCGACTTTTGCATTCGCTCAGGCATATCAACTGAGAACCAATATAAATCCTCCAGATCCTCGACCCGATATCCTTCGATACCGCCTATCCAGAAGACCCTTTTCCCTGCAAGGCTTGCCGTAAGCGCTGCCCAAATAACGCCGGCTATCGTTCTGCTGATCACACAATGATGCTCTGCATCTTCCGGAATCGTATCAGCAATAATGTCTCCGCCACCGCAGCCAGTGACTTTTCGTTTTTCTCCTGCCTCTCTCAATAGTGCATTTGCCACTTCTGCTACAGCCGGTCCGAACCTAAAGCTGTTTGTTAGCCAGAGTCGATCTGCGTCTGCCAGCTCACTTGCATTAAGAGCATTTTCAGCACCCCTGAAACGGTAAATCTGTTGATACTGGTCACCGACCAGAATGACGCTACATCTTTGATTAAGCACAAAATAACTGGTTACGGGATTTGCATCCTGAGCCTCATCAAAAAGGATGAGATCCCATTTCAAACTAAGGTCTGGATTTGAAAGCTGATATAGCTTCAGATAGGTATCGTGTGTGACGGGAAAGCGGGAATCTGAGCAGCTCATTTCTCGCCATAAAACTTGTACGGCACCCAAAATTTTGCCGGCATCAAGGCCACTACGATCATTTTCATCAGGCAAATGTGCCAGACATGGGGCTAAATCAGCACTGTAGAGGAAGTTATTCAGCGAAGTGAGGCATACTTTTGCAAGAGGCCAGTATCTTGAGTTCAACAGCTTTGCAACGTCGGTTATGCGAAGAGACGTTGTTAGTCGATGCTGAAAGAAACGACCGAACTGGGGCCAGGCAAGTTGATGCGACGTTTTGCATTCAACATTGAAAGGAAAACGACGTTCAGCCTCATCCCGGATGGCACGATTATATGCCAGATACAGCATTCTCCGCTCTGGGTTCGCTCTGGCGAACGCTTCAAGCGTTGATGTTTTTCCGGTTCCGGCAAACGCGCCCACGACAAGCTTGTTTCCCGTCCACGTAATGATTCTTTCCTGTTCGGGAGTCTGTTTAAAAGACATAGCTCGGCAACCTCTGACAATGCGGTGTCACAAGGCTGCCAGTTTTCAGGGCGATAAACGACCATAAACTGAATGTTGAAATTGAATATTTTCTTCTTCAGCCTTTTTCCAGATACCGGACAATAAAAACGCCTCCAAGGAGGCGTTATGGTTCAGGCAGCGTTCTGATCATATTCGTTGAGGCGAACTGACCATCTGCCGGTGTAATGGGCGGGCGTGTAAATTGTGCGCCTGCGTTCAAGTGTCAGGGCATTACCGGTAATGACTTCAGCGGGTATGCCACACAAAGACAGCTGGACGTAAGACATGTCAGCAGCCAGCGGGTCAACGTCAGTTACTGACACCCATAACTGTTCATGTGGAGAATATCCACGCTGAGCAAACTCTTCGGCAAAAGCAATCACCATGCATCCGGCACCACTCGCCGGTTCCTGTAGGGTGATGAAGTCGCGATCCGGAAAGCATTTGCTTATACCGTGAAGCTGTAGTGAAGCCATCATACGGGCAACATCCCAAGGCGTAAAAAACTGGCCCCGGTATTTGTCTCCCATATTCAGCTCCATGAATACGCTACCCAGAAAATCACAACGTTCTGCTTCAAGCGCCATAACGACAAGCCCCATCAGCTTAGCCATGTTGCTGACATCCTCCTTTTCATAGCCAGCGATTATGCGGAGGTAGCGGTTTTCCAGCTCCTGATCAAAACTAACCCCATTGTGCAGGGCAATAGCGGAGCAGCTGACAAAGTCTTCAAATACCTTGTGGCGCTTATGGTAGGTCGCTGTAACCTGAAACAGCTTCAGAAACGCTTTTTTGTATTCAATGGTCATTCGTGTTCTCCAAAAAAAAGGGGAACACGCCCTGAGAGGAGTGTTCCCCTCAGGGTATTAGGGCCGCGATTAACGACCCGTGGGTTTACTTACCAGTCATTCACTTCAAAACCATCAACCCGCGGTGCGCCTGATTCAAATATCAGGAGCTCCACTGCATCATGCTTCATCAGTGAGACGATTAGCCGGCGAACGCTTTTTGACAGTCCCTCTGTCTTAAGCCTCAAAACCGGATTTGAAGAAACGGTCAGCCGGATTATGTAGCCACAACCGATATAGTGGATCCATTCACCAGGCCCCCACTCATCACGCCGACTAGAAATCTCATCGAGCAACTCGTTGTCCAGAGACGTTAGATGAGCCGTTGAGACCACTCGGCATCGCAGATATTCATCTGCATTTTTCATACCCTGACCTCCTGATATGAAGCGGCTAACGATGACTGCGCGCTGTCTACGGCTTCAGGTTCATCCACATTATCTGGAACGACTGTCTCAACTTCTGCGGCCAGTTCGTCAATGGTGACTTCGCCACTGCTGACGTGTTGCCCCCGATCGTAGCAATCGAAACCTTCAAGTTCATGGGCGGGCTCGCTATACCAGTGACGAACCTCGCAATCGAACATTGCCGATAGAGCGGCCACTGATTCACCAGACGGCGGAAACCAGGGTGAGTCGAAGGACAGCTTTATGCTGTTTATCCCTTCACGCTGAAAGCGGACGTTATGGCCGACGGGCCATTCCATTCCGTACAGCCGACAGTAAAGACTGGTTGCCGTAGACATACCGGCCAACAATCCACCGCTACCGTTTATCTCAGCCGCAAGCCGGCTGGGAATAATCTGCAGCAGATCGCAGGGCTGGGATCGTTCGGGAAACTGTCCGAGTTTTTCCCAGCACAACGCAAAGTCAATGTCTCGCGAAAGAGACGCCACACCAAACCAGTCGGCATACCGATCTTCTATGAGCCTGCCAATCTGTTTACGCGACAACTCTGGAATGCTTTCCCACTTTATGGCGCCAATACCCGACTGATGATAAACACGATTTATCAATCGGAGATGATGACCGTCCAGAGGGACGTCTTTTTTCAGATATTCCAGCCACTGTTCGTATGCCTGATTAGCCAGTGTATTCTGCCCGATCCCAAGTTTTATAAGCTCCGGGTTGGGTGAAAAAGATGCCGTTTTAACGGGCCGAAGCAGGCCGCCACAGCCCGCAAGGAAAAGTTTTATGCTCTGCATAACGGCATGGCGGTAAAGAGGCTCTGTTTCACCTTTTATCCATTCCTCTGCAACGGCCAGAAGTGGAGATTTACCGGTAATTTCAAAATGATTTCTGCACCAGTCAGACATGGTTGATTTCCTCTCACGTAAAAAAAGAGGGCATCATCCCGTGAGGAATAATGCCCTCACGGGATGGCAACGTGCGATATAAACGCCGCCGGGTTGGTTAATTAAGCAGCCTGGGCCGCTTTTTTAGTTGACTGCAGTAAAAAATCTGACGCTTCTCTCGCGTGCCGGCAGGCACGAAAAAGGGCTTTTTTGTCCTCTTTAAGCGTCTTCAGCCAGGAGTCGATATAGCTTTCGTGCTGAACCTCGCCATAAACGCCAAGCTGGGCGCAGAGAAACGCGCTGCCCATTTCGGCTATCAGCTCCTCAAATGCATAAACCGGATCGCCGAATTTTCTGGATGATTTGGTTATGCCTTCGCGGTTGAGCCGTTTCTCATGGCCTGATGCATGCACCATCTCATGCAGCAGCGTGGACCAGTAATCGGCCTCGGTAAAAAATTGCTTCGCCTCCGGCATTACAATTCTGTCGGTAGCCGGGCTATAGTAGGCGCGATCCTGTAAACGAATGCTGATAGCCACGCCTGCGGCATCGAGCAGTTCCATTATTCGCTGTTCGGTCGGCCAGTGAAGCCCGCCCTGCTCATCTTCATCAGGAGAGGCATGCGGTATATCAACAGCAGATTCGGGTAACCCGTCACACTGATCGACGTTAAACAGAAAGTTGGGCTTTATCATCACCCGCGACTCCATCAGCGGATTACCTTCGGCATCGAAACGCAGGTTTCCACTGAGATCTTCAGCCTGTTTTTCAAAAGGCTTGAAGATAACGGCCTGCGCACAGGTTTCACCCTTGCGAACCTGGCCGCCCATGTCCTGAGCCTGTCTATACGTTACCCAGCGATCCGTTTTGTAACCCTTCTCTTCGGCCTCAAGCCAGAGAAGCAGAACGTTAACACCGCTGTAGGCGCGCCCCGTCGATGCATTGACCGGCAGCGGGCCTGCGGCAGCGTACTTCTGTGTCGTGCGCCATGGTTTTTTCCATGGAGCTACGCCTTTCTCAAGTGCTTCAACGATGCGATCCGTTACCTTCTGATAAAGATCGACGGTTTCTGTTTTCTTTGCGCGACGCGCTTTGATTGGTTTCTTCACGGGATACTCCTTCAGTAAAAAAAAGGGCGTATCCCTCCCCCAGTGGGCGAGAAATACGCCCAGGGGGTCAGGTTGGTTAAACGACGGTAAGAATTGAACCGTCGGTTTTCACGATGTTAACGAGTTTTTCCAGAGCGCTTCTGGCATAGGAGAATTCGAGCTTATCGCTATGTCTGGCCCGCTTACATCCGATAAATGCCGCCTCTTCAATCAAATTTGAGGCTGATACATACCAGTGTGCACGCTCTCCATTGTCATAGCACGCCGGGAAATGCACCATTCGCATCCGGTCGAGCCGCTCAGTGAACTGACGCAGCTTTGCCACGCTTACCCACTGAACAGGACCACGAACAAGGCGAAAGGCTTCACGCGTTCCAAGCACGACTACGCGCTCGTCGCTGCTGAGCTCATAAAAGAATTCAGCTCCGCCTGTATCAAGCGCATGCGCTGAATAGCCACCGCCAAAGTACATCTCAGCCAGTACGCCAGGATCGGTGCTGCCTCCCCTGAACCCCACTGGATAAATGCGGTTCAGCCGGGGAAAAAGCTTACCGGGTCCTAATCGCTGAAATTCAAGATACACACCTTCCTGCGGGCAGATAATTAGCGTGGCGGACATAGCGTGGTGGTAAGTTTCCCTGAACAGCTGTGAGAGCTGCGCATTGTCAAAATTAAGCATGAGATCGCCTTAGAGACTGAAAGGGATCTCATCCCGGCGGGATAAAATCCCTTCGGGGTTAAATGGCTGCGGCTTTAAGCCGGAAGTGAACTACTCCAGTGAACTTCTCAGGCCGTAAAGCCTGTATTCAAATTCATTGATAAGCAGCCACTCCTGCGTTGTCACGATACGTTCGGCTCCGGACATCATCGTCAGCATGAGCTCATCGGCTGTGCCGTTAAACACATTGTCATCCCTGAAGGACTCCGGTGATGTCAGGTTCAGCGTTGCATTATGACGACACAGCCAGCGGACGGGTAATGACCAGCTGGCAGCACCTGCAGAGGACGTAATCTCAAAACAACCTTCGCAGTGGTTATAAAGCAGAACCAGCACGAGGCGGGTGAAAAAATCAACCGGCTGGCCATGTGGGGCGATAACATCCAGTTTGCCATCGGTACTGTTGGATCGGAGACGTGTTATCAGCACACTCTGGTCCGTAAAGTCATCTCCATTCATGCCGGAGAAAAGAAACATTTCCGGATCCGGAAAAAGCGCCGATGACCGTTCCGCCTGCGTACCCTTAGTGGGATCGCAGGGACGAAGATTCTTAGGCAGTTGCCAGAAAACCTCGGTAATCGCTAGAACAAAGGTGACCCACTGTTCATGCGGTACGGTTGCCTTCTGGGTGACGGTATAATTAACATCTGCAGTACATGCGGGGCGTAAAAAGGGCGTCATAAATCCTCCTGAAAAATTTGGGGGATCAACGCCCGTGAGGGAGTTAAATCCCCCAAAGGGTTAAGTGTGTTTTCTGAAATCAGATGGCGGTTTCCGAGGTATCCCAGTCGGGCTCAGCAAGATAAATCTGAGCATAACTGCTGCCTTCGTCAGTGCCATAATCCCAGGAACACTGGCAGATCTCCTTACCAAGGGTATTGAGGCCGGCCAGCATGTCGGTAAAGGTTGAAGATGAAAAACGTCCGCAGGTGGTTGCATAGCCAAGGCGACTTGCAACGTCCATCAGCGCGTCATTGATTGTGTATGGATGCTTAAACTGCTGCAGCTCAGTCAGATTAAGATTCTTACGGGCCTTCAGGTACATAAGTTCGCCTTCGAGCATGGACAGGACGTACATATCTCCGATTAGACCTTCAGACGATTCAAAGACATAAGTTCTCGTATACATCGTTAAATTCTCCCAAATACCTTACTGATATGCATAACGCAAAGTTGCCATCTGGTTAGCCAGTTTCAGAGC
>NZ_DALZCD010000147.1:0-10668 GCF_031978025.1 Erwinia sp. | reverse complement strand
TCGATAATTTTTTTTCCCTGCGCCCGGGCCGCGCGCAGCAGCTGGAAATCGATACCGTAGTCGGTCCGCAGGCCAAGACGTTGCGCCTGCTGCGCCTGTAGCATTAACGCTATTTGCCAGGCGGGCAGTCGATCGATCATTTCCGCCTCAATGGCGACCTCGCGGCAGTAACGCTGAAGCTCCTGTAATTCCCCCTCGCTAAGACGCTCCGCCAGCGGCGGGCAGATTTCGCTTTCGCTGAAGGGCGAGGCGCCGGAAGTAATATCCGCTTCGACAATCAGCGCATCGGCCCGCGCCAGCTTCTCTTGCAGCACTGCCGGCAGCGGCATCATGTTCTGTGTACCCATATGAATGCTGCCGACCAGATGCAGACGACGGGTGTCGAGCACCCGGTCCTGCGCCGGATAGGTATAGCTAATGGGCGACAGAGTGCGCCACAGCGCGACAGCCTTTTGCAATAATTTTTTCATAGGCTCCGCCCCGTTAGTTTTCTTTATGCTAACGGTTTAACCCACTGAAGGACAGACGCCAGCCGGGGTTTCAGACAAGACTGCCCGTCACTTCGGTGGCTGGTAGCGCAGCAAGCGGTTAGCGTTGCTGACCACGGTGACCGAGGAAAGGGCCATCGCGGCGCCAGCCACCACCGGGCTGAGCAGGGTGCCGGTTAGCGGGTAAAGCACGCCCGCCGCAATCGGGATGCCGCAGGCGTTATAGATAAAAGCACCCAGCAGGTTTTGCTTCATATTGCGCAGCGTGGCTTTGGCTATGGCCAGCGCATCCACTACCGCGTGTAGATCGTGACGCATCAACGTAATCCCTGCAGTTTCAATCGCGACATCGCTGCCGCTGCCGATAGCAATGCCCACATCCGCCTGCGCCAGCGCGGGAGCATCATTGATGCCGTCGCCAATCATGGCCACGCATGCACCCTGCAGCTGGAGCTTTTTGATCGCCTCTGCTTTCCCGTCCGGCAGCACGCCGGCAATCACATTATCCAGTCCGGCCTCGCGGGCAATAGCCTGCGCGGTGGTTTCATTGTCGCCTGTCAGCATCACCAGCTGGTAGCCCTGCTCACGCAGAAGCTTCAGCGTGGCGACACTTTCCTGGCGCAGGGTGTCGCGCAGGAAAAAGATGGCTTTAAGCTGGTTACCCGTCGCCAGCAGTACCGGCGTCATCCCCTGTGCGGCCCGGGAGGCAATCGCCTTGTCCATTTCCTCATCGACCACGTTCTGTTGGGCCATCAGGGTACGATTTCCCAGCCACCAGGTCTCGCCCTGAACCTGGCCGCTGACGCCCATGCCGCCCAGCGTACGGAAACCCATCACGTCGGGCGTGATAGCGCCAGCGGCGCGTTCAATAATGGCTCGGGCCAACGGGTGCTGTGAGCCTTGTTCCAACGCGGCCGCCAGAGAGAGTGCCTGCTGTTCATCGGTGCCGTTAAATAAAAGAATTTCTTCGACCTGAGGTTTGCCTTCCGTCAGGGTGCCGGTTTTATCAAACACCAGCGTATCCAGGGTGCTGGCGCGCTGCAGCGCATCCGCATCCCGCACCAGCACGCCAAATTCGGCGGCACGACCCATGCCAGCGGTAAGTGACATCGGTGTGGCCAGCCCAAGCGCGCAGGGGCAGGCGATAATCAGCACCGTTGTGGCGATGACCAGGGTATAGACAAGCTGCGGTGCAGGGCCAATGAAGTACCACACGGCCGCGCTCAGCAACGCAATAGCAACCACGGTCGGCACAAAGATCGCGGAAATTTTGTCTACCAGGCGACTAAGCTCAGGCTTGCTGCTTTGCGCCTGGCGAACCAGATTCACAATTCGCGACAGCGTGGTATTTTTCCCCACCGCACTGGCGGTGAAAAGCACGCTGCCGTCCTGCATTACCGTGCCCGCGTGGACCTTGTCGCCCGGGCTTTTCTCCTGCGGTAATGCCTCACCGGTCAACATGGCCTCATCCAGCCAGGCCTGCCCCTGTACGATATCGCCATCGACCGGAACGCGATCGCCGGTGGTCAGGCGTAGCGTCATGCCCGGCGTCACCTCGCTGAGCGGCATCATTTTTTCTTCACCGGCAACCACTACCCGCGCAGCGGGCGGGGTCAGATCCAACAGCCGCTCCAGCGCCTGCGAGGCACGCTGGCGCGCACGCTGTTCAAGCATATGACCGAGGTTAATCAGGCCAATGATCATTACGCTCGCTTCATAGTAAAGATGGCGAGCTTCTGCCGGGAAAACAGTGGGCCACAGGGTGACCGCGCTGGAGTAGAGCCAGGCTGCGGCGGTACCCAGCGCGACCAGCGTATCCATGGTGGCACTGCCGTTCAGCAGACTGCGCCACGCGCTGCGATAAAAATGGCCGCCCGCGACAAACATAATCACCAGCGTAACGCTGCCCAGCGCCAGCCAGATAGAACGGTTATCGGCGGTTAACATCATATTATCGCCGACCATTCCCCAAAACATCAGGGGTAGACCAAATGCCAGCGCCAGAAGCGCCTGCCAGCGAAAACGGCGCATCGCTGTCAGGGCTGTTTGCTGTTGTTTTTCGCGGCGCTTACTTTCATCTTCAATAATTTCAGCTTCATAGCCTGCTTTTTGGACCGCCTCAATAAGCGCGATGGGCGAAACATCGCCCATTACCAGTGCACTACGCTCCGCAAGATTTACGCGCGCCTGATGCGTGCCTGGTACCTGCTGCAGTGCACGTTCTACGCGACTTACGCAGCTGGCGCAGCTCATGCCCCCTATTAAGAGGTGAAAACTGTCATCGTTCGCCGGAAGCTGAGAAGGGGCCGCCGTCAGCGCTTCCGGCTGGGGTTCTGATACTGTCAGCGGTTCAGGCTTTGGGCGTGCGTCGTCCGTCAGCACTGCCTGATAGCCTGCCTGTTCTATCGCGGCGATTAGCGTATCTGGCGAGGCATCTCCGGTTACGCGGGCTTCCTGCAGGGAAACATCGGCCTGAGCCACATCTTCACGCTGCTCCAGCGTTTCTTTAACTCTTTTTACGCAATGACCACAGGTAAGGCCATCCAGTTTTAATACCGTTGTTTGTGACATACAAACTCCTTTACTTAGTCAGAAAGGGTTAACTATCGGGTTAAGGATAAACCTTCCATTAAGGGTAAGGTCAAGTTTGTCTCTGGCTGACATGGACAATTTTAGTCGCGGCATGAAGAGTGCTAAAATTAAGCGATACCAGACAGGCGGACCCGTATATGCATATTAGCGACGTAGCTAAAAAAACCGGCCTGACCAGCAAGGCCATCCGGTTTTATGAAGAGAAAGGCTTGCTGACCGCGCCATCACGCGGTCAAAACGGCTATCGCCACTACACCACAAAACATCTGGAAGAGCTGACGCTGCTGCGCCAGTCACGCCAGATAGGCTTTAGCCTGGAGGAATGCCGTGAAATGCTCTCGCTTTTTCACAATCCGCAGCGCCATAGCGCCGAGGTGAAGGCCAGAACGCTGAATAAAGTGGCGGAGATCGAAGCGCATATCAACGAGCTGAACCTGATGCGCGAACGGCTGCTGGCGCTGGCGGCCAGCTGTCCGGGCGATGAGGGCGCCAGTTGCCCTATCATGGATAATCTGGCCGGCTGCTGTCAGCAGAGCAGGGTGCGTTAGACTGGTGCGACCGACATGGCAGCAACGGGCCATGCCGGATAACCTGCCGGATGTCCCGATATAAAGACATGCCGCATAACCTGCCGGATGATTCGATATAAAGGCGTGCCGGATAAACAAAGCTGGAATCTTTGCGTCTATCGGCCGGGTTTCGGAAGGCCATTTTGCTGATGGCAGATAAAATGCCGAACGTAATAAGCCGCTTACTTCTTATCGACATCCCGCCTGACAATGCGCAGCGTGATGCCCTCTACAGCCACCACCGTAACTGGCGTACCGGCAGGAAGGTTCTCCGTAGCCTGTACGCGCCAGCTGCTGTCGCCAACGCGGATATGCCCTATGCCGTCACGCAGCGTTTCCTCCAGCTGTAATGAGGCGCCAATAAGCTGACTACCGCGCTGATTAAGCGCAGAAGGGGGCTGTTTACGATCGCGGCCGCGCAGCCAGTAGTACCACCACAGCGCAGCAAGGATGGTCAGAGCGGCAAAGCACAGTCCCTGCCATTCCCACGGGATCGGCACCAGCCAGACCAGCAGGCTGACCAGTACGGCGGCAACGCCGCTCCAGAGCAGGTAGCCGCTGGCACCCAGCATCTCGGCAGCAAGCAGAATGCCGCCCAGCGACAGCCAAAGCCAGGCGGGATTCGCTAACAGGTCGGCCATTATGCCCCCCGATCTTTTTTGGTTTCCTTCAACAGTTCCGATATCCCCGCGATAGACCCTAGCAGGCTGGAGGCTTCCAGCGGCATCATAATCATTTTGCTGCTTTGCGATGTGCCGATTTTCTGCAGCGCATCGGTATATTTCTGCGCCACGAAGTAGTTGATAGCCTGAATATCCCCGGCGGCAATGGCCTCTGATACCATTTTAGTGGCGCGTGCTTCCGCTTCCGCGCTACGTTCCCGGGCTTCAGCCTGAAGGAAAGCGGACTGGCGCTCACCTTCAGCCTTGAGAATTTGCGACTGCTTCTCGCCCTCCGCTCGCAGGATCGCGGCCTGCCGAACGCCTTCCGCTTCCAGAATATCGGCACGCTTGGTACGCTCCGCCTTCATCTGTGCGTTCATGGAGGCAATCAGCTCCGCTGGCGGCCGCACGTCGCGAATTTCAATGCGGGTAATTTTAACGCCCCAGGGATTCGTGGCTTCATCCACAATCCGCAGCAGCCGGGTATTGATGTTATCGCGCTGCGACAGCATCTCATCCAGCTCCATTGAACCCAGCACGGTACGCATGTTGGTCATGGTTAAATTAACGATAGCCAACTCAAGGTTACTGACCTCGTAAGCCGCACGAGGCGAGTCAATAACCTGAATAAAGCAGACGGCGTCGATAGTCACGCTGGCGTTATCTTTCGAGATAATTTCCTGGGAAGGAATATCCAGTACCTGTTCCATCATGTTGATCTTGCGACCAACACGATCCATAAATGGCACCAGAAGATTAAGACCGGGCTGGAGGGTTTTGGTATAGCGGCCAAAACGTTCCACCGTCCACTGATAGCCCTGCGGCACAATTTTGATGCCGGACCAGACAATCACCAGGGCGACAAGGATAATTACGGGGATAACAGTCAACATATAACCTCCGGATTGTTAAAAACGGGCTGATTCGTTCAGCCCGTATGCTTTTTTAATAAAGCAGAGAGTAGAGCTGGCGACGATATTTTGCCGCCAGTGCATCGCCCGTTCCCAGTGCCGCCAGGATCTCCTGCAGGATTTTACGCGCCTGGCCGTCCGCCGCGCCCAAATCTTTTTTCAAATGGCTGAACAGCAGCTCCAGGGCTTCTTCGTTACGACCGACCTGATGCAGCTGTACGGCCAGCTTAGCCGCCAGTTCAGCGTTGCCCGGATCGGCATCAATTTGCTGCTGCAGCTGCTGGATTTCCGGCGTGTCGGCTGCCTGTTTCAGCAAATCGATTTGGGCGATTAACCCGTGATAGCGGGTATCTTTATCCTGTAAGGGCACCACGTCCAGCACCGCCTGCGCTTCATCGCTGCGGTTAAGGCTGATTAACACCTCGGCCAGCAGAAAGCCCATTTCACTGTTTTGATTGCTTAACTGCCAGGCTTCTTTAAGTAGCGGCAGCGCGTCCAGCGGCTTACCTTCCTGCACCAGCTGCATAGCCTGCTGCGCCTTCAGCTCTTCTTCTTTCGGCAGCACTTTATGCAGCAGTGCACGTACGGCTTCTTCCGGCTGTGGGCCCTGGAAACCGTCTACCGGCTGACCGTTCTGGAACAGATAAACGGTGGGTATAGCACGCAGGCCAAACTGCTGGGCAACGGCAGGCTCCGCATCGCAGTCCAGCTCGGCAAGAATAAACTGACCGGCGTACTCCTGCGCCAGGCGCTCCAGCAACGGCGTCAGTTCCTGACAATGCTGGCTGCGTGCAGACCAGAAGTAAAACAGCACGGGCAGCTGCATCGACTGCTCAAGCGTCTGATGCAGGTTGCTTTCATTAATAGTGACAATAGCAGCTTGTGGTGACATGAATTCGTCTCTTTGTCCTGGGTTTCTTACTTTATTGGGGCAGATGCCCGGGCTTCAAGGTTTTGTTGACGTCGACGCCGGTTTACCGCGCAAAATGCGATCCAGCATCCGGCCCGGCAGCAGACGTCGCAGTAGCGTAATGGCATGAGCGACTAACGTAACAGGATAACGCAAGCGTGGCCGGGGGCTTTCCAACGCATGGCGCAGCTTCGGCAGGATAGCCTCCGGCGGCAGCGTAAAGCGGGCGGCGATACCCGGATTTTCTACCGGATTCTCCTGTTCAGTCTGCTTCACATTATCGGTAAAACGGGTTTTTATCGGCCCCGGTTCAATCAGGCTGACCTGAACACCGCTACCGTGCAGCTCCATGCGCAGCGTGTCGGACCAGGCCTCCAGCGCATATTTGCTGGCCGCATAGGCACCGCGTCCCGGTGTGGCAATCAGCCCCATTACTGAGCTGGTGTTGATAATGCGCGCGTCGCCGCTGGCCCGAAGAGCGGGCAGCAGCAGCATCGTCAGCTGATGCGTGCCGAAAAAATTAGTAGCGAACTGCTGCTCCATCTGTTGGCGGCTGATAGCGGTAAGCGTGCCGTAAACGCCATAGCCACCGTTATTAAACAGCGCAAAAATCCGGTTATCGCTTAAAGCAAGAATGCGTTCTGCCGCGCGAATAACGCTTTCGCTGCTGTTGAGGTCCATTTCTACACCGGTAAAACCCAGTTCGTCCATTCGCCGAACATCCTCTGCTTTGCGACAGACGGCCAAAATTCGGTAACCGCGTCGCAGCAAATCGTTGGCAGCGACCAGACCGATCCCGCTTGAACAGCCGGTAATCACAATTGTTTTTTGCATAACTTTACCTGTAGGCGATCTGCAATCTCGTTTACTCATGGTTAACTAGCGGAGCCAGCGTTTTTGCCATCAGATCGGCAATAAAGGGCTGCGCATCAGGATTGGGATGAATGCCGTCCTGCTGCATCCATTCCGGCTTCAGGTAGACCTGCTCCATAAAAAAGGGCAGCAGCGGCAGAGAAAAGGCTTTCGCCAGCCTGGGGTAAACGTCGCTGAACGCTTCGGTATAGCGCCGACCATAGTTAGGCGGCAGGCGAACCTGCATCAGCAGCGGCTGTGCGCCAGCCGCTTTCACCAGACCGATAATTTGTCCCAGCTGCTGCTCCAGCTGCTGAGGAGGGAAACCTCGCAGACCATCATTTCCACCCAGCTCGATCAGTACCCAGCGGGGCTGATGTTGTTTTAGCAGCGCAGGCAGGCGCGCCAGCCCCTGCGCCGCGGTATCGCCACTTATGCTACCGTTAATAATGACGGGAGATTTCTGCCATTTATCATTGAGTAACGCTGGCCACGCGGCGCTGGCAGACATGCGATAGCCCGCGCTCAGGCTGTCGCCAAGCACCAGCAATTTGTCCGCCGCCGTCGCGCGCAGCGTCGTCAGAGCCAAAAATAACAGGATAAGGTAATGCCAGCGGAAAACATTCTTGAAGTTCATCGTCTTAGTAAATCCGTCGGTCAGGGTGAGCATCAGCTTTCCATCCTTACCGGAGTTGAGCTGGTTGTCAAACCGGCCGAAACGCTTGCCCTGATCGGCGAGTCCGGTTCCGGCAAATCGACGCTGTTGGGCATTCTGGCCGGTCTGGACGACGGCAGCGAAGGCGAGGTGTTTTTGCTGGGATCGCCTTTACATGAAATGGATGAGGAGCAACGGGCGGCGTTGCGTGCCAGAAGCGTTGGTTTTGTCTTTCAGTCTTTTATGCTGGTGCCGACGCTCAACGCGCTGGAAAACGTACAGCTTCCGGCACTGCTGCGCGGCGAAAGTGAGGCGCAAAGCCGCGAACAGGCGAAAAGCCTGCTTGGCCAGCTGGGGCTGTCGGCGCGTCTGACCCATCTGCCTTCACAGCTTTCCGGTGGCGAACAGCAGCGTGTGGCGCTGGCCCGGGCTTTCAGCGGCCGGCCGGCCCTGCTGTTCGCTGATGAGCCAACCGGCAATCTCGATCGCCAGACGGGCGAGCGGATAGTTGAGCAGCTGTTTTCATTGAATCGCGATTTCGCCACCACCCTGATCCTGGTTACCCACGACGAGCAGCTGGCCGCCCGCTGCGATCGTCGATTAAGAATGCGAGACGGTAAACTTCAGGAGGAAGTATGATCTGGCGCTGGTTCTGGCGGGAGTGGAAATCGCCTTCGCTGCTGATCGTCTGGCTGGCGCTGACGCTGGCGGTAGCCTGTGTGCTGGCGCTGGGGTCACTTAGCGATCGGATGGAAAAGGGCCTGACTCAGCAAAGCCGCGACTATATGGCGGGAGACCGTACGCTGCAAAGTTCCCGTGAGGTGCCTGAAAACTGGCTGGATGAGGCCCGCCGCGAAGGATTGCAGGTGGGCCGCCAGCTGACCTTTATGACCATGACCTTTGCGGGCGACATGCCGCAACTGGCCGCCGTGAAGGCCGTAGACGACCGTTATCCGATGTTTGGCAAACTTGCTACCGAACCCGCCGGGCTGCGGCCCGCAGCAGGTACCGTGCTGGCCGCGCCGCGACTGCTGGCGTTGTTGAATCTGAAAACGGGCAGTCAGCTGGAGGTGGGCGACGCCACGCTGCACGTGGCCGGTGAGGTCGTCCAGGAACCGGACGCGGGTTTTAACCCTTTTCAAACCGCGCCCCGTTTGTTGATGAATCTGGCCGATGTGAAAAAGACCGGCGCAGTCCAGCCCGGAAGCAGGGTGACGTGGCGTTATAAATTTGCCGGAACGCCTTCGCAACTGGCGAATTACGATCGTTTTATCTCTGCGCATATTCAACCTGAACAGCGCTGGATTAGCGTAGAAAACTCGGAAGACGCTCTTGGCAAATCGATGCAGCGCGCACAGCAATTTTTACTGCTTTCGGCCCTGCTGACCCTGATGCTGGCGATTGCCGCCGTTGTGGTCGCCATGAACCACTATTGCCGCAGCCGCTACGATCTGGTGGCCGTCCTGAAAACGCTGGGCGCTAACAGAGCGGCTTTGCGCAAGCTGATTGTCGGCCAGTGGCTGGCGGTACTGCTGCTGGCGGCCTTCTGTGGCAGCATCGTGGGGAAAGGTTTTGAGGCGTTGCTGCTGCATATGCTGCGGCCGGTACTGCCTGGTGACCTCCCGGCGGCCAGTTTCTGGCCCTGGCTGTGGGCAACGGGATCGCTGTTCGCTATCGCCTTTCTGGTCGGCCTGCGGCCTTATCGCCTGCTGTTGGCTACCCAGCCGCTTCGGGTGCTGCGACGCGATGTTATCGCTTCCGTCTGGCCGCTGAAATTTTATCTGCCGGTCATGGGGCTAACGATAGTGGTTCTGCTCGCGCTGCTGGTCGGCGGCAGCAAATTGCTCTGGGCGCTTATCGCCGGCATCCTGCTGTTGACGCTGCTACTGGGCGGGCTGGGGTGGGGCGCTTTACTGGTGCTGCGGCGCCTGCGTGTGCGAAACCTGGCGTTTCGGCTGGCGGTCAACCGGCTGCTGCGTCAGCCCTCGGCGACGTTCAGCCAGCTGGCTGCCTTTTCGCTTTCTTTTATGTTGCTGGCCCTGCTGCTGGTGATGCGTGGCGATCTGCTCGATCGCTGGCAGCAGCAGCTCCCACCCGACAGCCCTAATTATTTTCTCCTTAATTTAACCGGGGATCAGATCCCTTCGGTACGTGCTTTCCTGGAGCAGCATCAGGTCGAACCGAAA
The DNA here is from genome assembly GCF_031978025.1 of Erwinia sp. NCBI lineage: Bacteria > Pseudomonadati > Pseudomonadota > Gammaproteobacteria > Enterobacterales > Erwiniaceae > Erwinia > Erwinia sp. Next base: position 843 of record NZ_DALZCD010000147.1, on the reverse strand, counting down.
ACCTTTTATCCGATTGTCAGGGCGCGGTTAACGTCGATTAATCAGCGTCCAGCCGATCCGGCGCTGGATAATGCCCTGAATCGCGAGCTTAACCTGACCTGGCTTGAAAAATTGCCCGATCATAACCCGTTAGTCGGTGGAAGCTGGCCGCCAAAACAGGGGGAAGTCTCAATAGAAGCCGCGCTGGCCGACCGGCTGGGCGTAAAGCCTGGTGATACGCTGACCTTTACCGGCGATACGCAAACCTTCTCCGCAAAAATTAGTAGCCTGCGTAAAGTGGACTGGGAAAGCCTTAAGCCTAACTTTTTCTTTATCTTTCCGCCCGGTGCGCTGGAAGGACAGCCGCAAACCTGGCTGACCAGCTTTCGCCTTGATAATAATAATGCGCTGCTGGCGCAGCTGAACCGAACCTTTCCTACGCTCAGCCTGCTGGATATAGGCACTATTCTGCGGCAAATAGGGCAGGTGCTGGCACAGGTCAGTCAGGCACTGGAAATCATGGTCGTGCTGGTTACCGCCTGCGGTATTCTGCTATTGCTGGCGCAAATCCAGGTTGGGATGCGTCAGCGCAGGCAGGAACTGGTGGTCTACCGGACGCTGGGCGCCGGGAAAAAGCTGTTGAGGAATACGTTGTGGTGCGAGTTTGCGCTGTTGGGTTGTGTGTCAGGCATCGCGGCTACGCTGGGGGCTGAGGTGGCATTATGGGGACTACAGCGTAAGGTCTTTGATTTTCCATGGCAGCCTGATTACCTGCTTTGGGTAACATTACCTGTGGCCGGCACCTGTTTACTGTCGCTGTGTGGTGGCTGGTTAGGCATAAGGCTACTTAAAGGAAAGGCATTG
>NZ_DALZCD010000146.1:0-10688 GCF_031978025.1 Erwinia sp. | reverse complement strand
TCGAGTGCACCACCTGCGAATGATTTTAAAAAATTACTGTTTACATTGATGGACTCAACCATATCATTGGCTAGACTCTTTGCGCTTATCATAAAATCCCTTTTAATTTATAAGGTTGTTAGCAATCAGGCACCCATATAATTTAGCTTCTAATCTCACCTGAACGTATCTTACGGCTACTGAACCTTGCTTGATGATAACCTGGTCTGATGTGTCGTGGTTGCTGGTAATTTAATCAGGTTGAATGAACATACAGCTGAATAGTGCCTCGCAGCATTATCTGGATTGCTGTATATAAAACCAGTTATATGGGAAAGTATAATTACGTCTGAACTCTTCCTTTCGAGCCAGATAACGGCGGGTTTTAGAGGCATAAAAAGAGGCATTTGGTGCAAAAAGGACAGAAAAATGGGCAAAAAAAGTTCGCATCTGTCCTTGTCTGCCCACTTTGAGTTTTCATTAATAGTTGATATTCAAGTAATTTATTTTGATATCAAATGGTTATCCATTATAGGCTTGATAAAACTGTATAAATAGCTTCTTCATTGCGTGTCCCAGGCGTGCGGGGCAAACAAATAACCTTTGTTGCGGATAGTTTTAATGCGATAAGGCTCGGTCGCGCTGTCCAGTAACTTTTTGCGCAGGCGTGAAATCGCCACGTCAATGCTGCGATCCATACCGTCATAACTCACCCCGCGCAGCGTTTTCAGCAGGGCATCGCGGTTGAGGATGGAACCGGCATGGGTCGCCAGCTCCCACAGCAGATCGAAATCAGCGGTGGAAAGCGCGATAGTCTCTCCCCCCAGCGTGACCTGGCGGTTAACGGCGTCCACGGTCAGGGTGCCAAAACGCAAAGCTTTTTGCGCGCTGACGGCCGGGGCGATAACCGCCTCGTCACCGTGTGTTGCCGCCTGACGCAGGTGCAGCCGCAGGCGTGCCAGTAGCACCGCAGGCGGCGTGGTTTTCAGGATATAGTCGTTGGCACCCATTTCCAGCGATAAAATATGATTCATATCGCTGTCCAGCGAGGTCAGCAGCACAATCGGACCGGACCACGTCTGGCTGGCGCGCAGATCGCGACACAGCGTCATGCCATCCTTGCCTGGCAGCATAATATCCAGCATAACCAGATCGGGCATGGCCGCCTCTATCGTGGCTTCGGCACGGTCGCCACGGCTTTCTACGATAACTTCAATATCATGACGTTTCAGGTAGGCGGCGATAAGTTCGCCCACGTCCCGATCGTCCTCAACGAATACAATTTTATTCATAGCGACATTTTTTTACGAAGGAGTAGCAAGATTACCCAATGTTTACGCTGACTACTATGAGTCAAAGCTAAATAACTCTCGATGTATAGTATAAATGGCATAAAATATGTCATTATATTCGACAGGGTTGTTGCCTGACGAAGCAGTGCGTTGATTAACGGAGAAAGGGGAGAAAAGGGTGACTGATAAAGAGCAGGCTTCAACGGGACGGGATTGCCATATCTGCCTGAACTATATCGATTTTCTCGCGGCTTCCTGTAAGAAACGCTGGAGCTTTGTTGACGCTATTTACGGCGTTATGCCTATTTTCGGGATGGTGACTAAAAACTCACCCGACCCCGCCTGTCCCCCTTCAGAAAGGCTGAAAGCCCTGGCGCTACAGATCATCTCTACCCAGGTGAGCGACGAGATAAATATCGCCCGATTGATAACGCTGGCTGAACAACAGCATATTGAACGCTTTGAAATTCTGCTGCCTTATCCGCTTTCTGACCAGCAGCTTGACGCTATACGCAAAGAATACGTTAAGCCACTTTCGCTGGAACAGCATGACGACCGCTTAACGATCGCCATGCCTGCTTTTTCCCACTAACGCAGCAGCATCCACGTTGCCGGCGCGGCGCCGGCAATCAATACGCCCATCGCGACTTTTTCCAGTTTATTGAGATAACCCTTCCCTTGCCCATTGCGGCGCGCCCAGATAAACAGCAGCATTCCCGGTGCGTAAAGCACCACCGAAAGCAAAAGATGCAGCGGTCCGGAAGCATACAGCAGCCACAGACCATAGGCACTGGCACCCAGCGCTACGACCAGTGCCGCCGTTTTCTGCTGGGCACGAGCAACTTTAAACAGGTAGGCACCTACCAGCAAATAGGGCACCAGCACCATCTCCGACGCGATGGTCAGCAGCGTATTGTAATCAGAACCGGTCAGCCAAATCAGAATAAGACAGCCCTGCACGCTCAGGTTAGTCAGCCAAAGCGAGGCGGATGGCGCACCACGTGCGTTCTGCTTCGCCAGCGAACGCGGAAAAGTACCGTTTCCGGCCGCCAGCATCGGCACTTCCGCCGCCATAATCGTCCAGCTGAGGTAGGCGCCGCTTACCGAGACTATCAGCCCCAGTGCGATAACCATATCGCCCCAGGATCCAATCAGGCGATCCAGCAAGCCCGCCATTGAAGGGTTACGCATTTGGGCCAGCTCCGCTCGTGGGACAATGCCAAGAGAGAGCAGCGTAACCAGCAGATAAACTACCAGCGCGGCAATCACCGCCAGCAGCGTGGCGCGGCCCACGTCTTTTTTGTCTCTGGCACGGGCGGAAACCACTACCGCGCCTTCCACACCGATAAATACCCACAGCGTGATCAGCATGGTGTTTTTGACCTGCGCCCACACCGGTACACCCAGTTCCATACCCGAAAAATCGAAGCGGAAACGGTCGAGATTAAAGGCCGCTATTGCCAGCACGACAAACAGCCCCAGCGGCACCAGCTTGCCCAATGTGGCGACCAGGTTAATGCTCGCTGCCGTTTGCACCCCGCGTAGCACCAGTCCGTGCACCAACCATAGCAGCACCGAGGCGCCCAGTACGGCCTGCCAGGTATTGCCGTCGCCAAACACAACGTGGCCTGGCGAATCGGTAAAGAAGCTCAGGGCAGAAAAGACAATCACCAGATAAGAGACATTAGCGATAACCGCGCAAAGCCAGTAGCCCCAGGCCGAGCAAAAGCCGACCAGCTCACCGAAGCCCTCACGGGCGTAAGTATAAATACCGCCGTCCAGCTCGGGTTTAAGACGGGTCAGCAGCAAGAGCGCCAGCGACAGCATAATAATGCCGATGCCAGTGATCGCCCAGCCCGTCAGCAGTGCCGCTGGCCCGGCCACTAACGCCATATTTTGTGGCAGACTGAAGACGCCGGCGCCCAGCATGGAACTCAGTACCAGCGCCGTTAGCGCGGTAAGACCTAATTTTTTGTCCAAAAAAGCATCCCGAAACCAGAATAAAAAACCATAACAGGGTAGATAGCTCGCTATTTATACGCTTTGCATCGCTAAACCCGACGAAATCCCCTGAAACCGGCGGCGATTTTACGGAGTGGCCTGGCGAGATGCAATGCGAAAGAGGGCGAAAAGTGATTGAGTATGCAAAATATGACGGGGCATTATGCAAACGTGCTGGGGGGAGAACAGGGTATCCGGCGCGAAAGAGGCGCGCCTGACGTGCAGACGCGCCTTGACCAGGCTTGCCGGATCCTTATTTAAACAAGTCGGCAGAAACGGTCAGATTGCCACCGCTCTGGTTAGACCACTGGCGAGTAATATGGTAATACTTCGCACCTTTCTCGATGGCCGCACGGCCTACGGCGTCGGAAATCTCCGTTGGCGTCCCGAAGTGGCCGGTAAAGGTCACGCTGTCGAACGGTTGCATTTGCGCAGCGGTAATCGCATTAACTTCCTGCACGCTCTTGCCTGCCGGCGTTCTCACGGTATAGCGCTGACCGGTAGAAGATTGCGTTTCAAAGAAGCGGCCAACTTTATTGCTTGGCGTTTCGGAAGAGGCCACGCCCGGGATCTGCACGGTTTTGGCCGCCGTACCGCCTGCAGCGATAGCGGCTTTACCGGCCTGGGAATCGGCCGGGATCAGATCCGGGGACTGGACCTTGCGCGCTTTCGCATCGGCTTTGTAGATATAGGCAGTCACGTACTGATTGCCGCCGCTGTTGGCATCAATCTGACGAATAATAAAGAAAGAGGCTGCGCCTTTCTCTTTCGCTTTACGGGTGATCGCGTCGTTAACATCCGGCTGGCTGTGATAGAAGCCGTTTACGGAAACCGTATCAAAAGGTTCCAGCTTGTAGGCTTCCGCTTTGGTCAGCTCGCGTACGCCGTTAATCACGCGATCCTGCGATTTTGGCGCTGGCGGCGCATCGTCACGGTAGATGTCTGCCACTACGCGCCAGTTGCCACCGTTATTGTTGCTGTCGTTGATGCTCTGCACGTAAAACGCTTTCGCGCCCAGCTCGTCGGCACGTTTCGATATCGCCTCGTTGGCTTCGTTAATGGCGTTAAAACGGCCGGTAATGCTGATGCGATCGAAAGGCTTCAGCGATGCCGCTTTCTGCGGCGTCAGTTCCTGGGCCGCATAAACGGAAAGTGAGGTAAGCGACAACAGGGCTGATGCCAGAACAGTAATCTTCAGCTTCATAAAAATAATCCTTCGCCTTGCGCAAAAAAATGAGTACGAAAACGTGCTGGACTCTTGATGTGTAACAGATTAGCTCTCGATTATTGCATGTAATAATGCGTCCTGTCTCAGCCATTTTACGTCCGGTGACGAGGCAACAAGCGCAACGGCGCCGGGAGATATTATATAAGTGTTAAATCGAGGCTTTTGGATTTTATTTGTTATCTAAGCCACTAAATAGTATCAATATTATCGGTAATCAACTGTTAATTATTATCTTTTTACACGACATTATGATTATTTTGTCACTTTTCCGTAGCAGATTATAGGCAGAGCAGGGTCTATTAAGCGCGTAAAATCGCGATTTTGCCACTCATGCCGGATTTTTCGGGCATAAAAAGAGAAAACGGCACGGTAACGGCTGGTATGACCGGGCTGTTTTCAGTAGGTTATAAAGCGTTCGTAGTAAAACAGGCGACGTGCCGACGCCGCGCCGCCACAGAAAGTGATCGTCTTACCTCTGATGAAAGGGAATACTATGCTGATTGGAATTACCAAAGAGCGGTTGCCCAACGAGACGCGAGTCGCCGCCACGCCTAAAACGGTTGAGCAGCTGCTGGCGCTGGGCTTCAGCGTGGCAGTAGAGCGGGGCGCAGGTCGGCTGGCCAGCTTTGACGACGAAGCCTACGCTGCAGCAGGTGCCACGCTGGTTGAGAACGCCGCGGTCTGGCAGGCGGACATCGTGCTCAAAGTTAACGCGCCGATAGATGAGGAAATCGCGCAAGCCCGGGAAGGCAGCACGCTGGTCAGCTTTATCTGGCCCGCACAAAATCCGGCTCTGCTGGAGAAACTGGCGGCGCGTAAGGTTACCGTGATGTCGATGGATGCGGTACCGCGCATATCCCGTGCACAGTCGCTGGATGCGCTCAGCTCCATGGCTAATATCGCCGGTTACCGCGCTATTATTGAGGCCGCGCATGAGTTTGGCCGCTTCTTTACCGGGCAGATTACAGCCGCAGGCAAAGTCCCGCCGGCTAAAGTGATGGTGATAGGCGCAGGCGTTGCAGGCCTGGCCGCCATTGGTGCGGCTGGCAGCCTTGGCGCTATCGTGCGTGCTTTTGATACCCGCCCGGAGGTGAAAGAACAGGTGCAAAGCATGGGCGCGGAATTCCTTGAGCTGGACGTTGAGGAAGAGGCAGGCAGTGGCGATGGCTATGCCAAAGTGATGTCCGAGGCCTTTATCAAAGCGGAAATGGCGCTGTTTGCCGCGCAGGCGAAGGATGTAGATATCATCGTTACCACGGCGCTGATCCCAGGCAAGCCGGCACCAAAGCTCATCACCGCAGAAATGGTGGCCTCTATGAAGCCGGGCAGTGTGGTTGTCGATCTGGCGGCACAAACCGGTGGCAACTGCGAACTGACCGTGGCGGATCGGGTGACTACCACCGAGAATGGCGTGAAAATCATCGGCTATACCGATTTGCCGGGCCGCCTGCCTACCCAATCCTCACAGCTTTATGGCACTAACCTGGTCAACCTGCTCAAATTACTCTGCAAAGAGAAAAACGGCGAAATCGTTATCGACTTCGACGATGTGGTCATTCGGGGGGTAACCGTAGTACGCGAGGGCGACATTACCTGGCCTGCGCCGCCGATTCAGGTTTCTGCCGCGCCGAAAGCGGCGCCTGCCGCCGTTAAAGCCCCTGAAAAACCAGAGGCTCAACCCGCTTCACCGTTCCGTAAATATGCGCTGTTGGCGCTGGCCATCCTTCTGTTTGGCTGGCTCGCCAACGTTGCGCCGCCCGCTTTCCTGACCCATTTCACCGTGTTCGCGCTTGCCTGCGTGGTGGGTTATTACGTGGTGTGGAACGTCAGCCATGCACTGCATACACCGCTGATGTCGGTCACCAACGCAATATCCGGCATCATCGTTGTCGGTGCGGTACTGCAAATGGGACACGGTGGCTGGGTCAGCTTCTTCTCCTTTATTGCCGTGCTGATTGCCAGCATCAATATCTTCGGTGGCTTCACCGTGACTCAGCGCATGCTGAAAATGTTTCGTAAACACTAAGGGGTAATCAATGTCTGGCGGATTAGTGACTGCAGCATACATTGTTGCCGCAATTCTTTTTATTTGCAGCCTTGCCGGGTTGTCAAAGCATGAAACCGCGAAACAGGGCAACCTGTTTGGCATCAGCGGGATGGCGATTGCATTACTGGCAACGCTGCTTGGCCCCGACAGCAGCCGCGTTGGCTGGGTGCTGATGGCGATGGTGATCGGGGGAGCCATTGGCGTGCGGCTGGCGAAAAAGGTCGAAATGACCGAAATGCCGGAGCTGGTGGCGGTACTGCACAGCTTCGTGGGCCTGGCTGCGGTGCTGGTAGGCTTTAACAGCTATCTTGACCACGCGCCCGGTCTGGCTGCGGTGATAGAGAATATCCATCTGACCGAGGTCTTTATCGGCATCTTTATCGGCGCGGTGACCTTCACCGGTTCGCTGGTCGCCTGGGGCAAGCTGTGTGGGAAACTCTCTTCCCGGCCGCTGGCGCTGCCGCACCGGCACCGACTAAACCTGCTGGCGCTGGTGGTTTCCCTCTGCCTGCTGATCATTTTTGTACGCACCGACAGCACGGGTTGGCAGGGTTTTTCGCTACTGCTGATGACCCTGATTGCGCTGGCATTTGGCTGGCATTTGGTGGCTTCCATCGGCGGGGCGGATATGCCGGTTGTGGTCTCTATGCTTAATTCGTATTCAGGGTGGGCTGCGGCGGCGGCGGGCTTTATGCTCGGCAATGATCTGCTGATCGTCACCGGTGCCCTGGTTGGTTCAAGCGGCGCTATTCTTTCTTACATTATGTGTAAGGCCATGAACCGCTCCTTTATCAGCGTCATCGCGGGCGGTTTCGGCACCGACAGCAGTTCCACCGGCGAAGGTGAGGAGGCGGGAGAGCACCGTGAAATTGACGTGCAGGGAACGGCAGAGCTACTGAAGAACTCGCGCAGTGTGATCATCACGCCCGGCTATGGTATGGCGGTGGCGCAGGCGCAGTATCCCGTCGCGGAGATCACCGAGAAGCTGCGTGCGCAGGGCATAAAGGTGCGCTTTGGTATCCATCCGGTCGCCGGACGCCTGCCGGGCCATATGAACGTGCTGTTGGCGGAGGCGCGGGTGCCTTACGATATCGTGTTGGAAATGGATGAGATCAACGACGACTTTAGCGAAACGGATACCGTGCTGGTGATTGGCGCGAACGATACCGTCAATCCCGCCGCACAGGAGGATCCGCGTAGCCCCATCGCCGGGATGCCGGTACTGGAAGTGTGGAAGGCGCATAACGTCGTGGTTTTCAAACGTTCTATGAATACCGGCTACGCCGGCGTGCAAAACCCGCTGTTCTTCCGCGAAAACACCCAGATGCTGTTTGGTGATGCGAAGGCGACCGTGGAAGCTATTTTAAAAGCGCTGTAGCCATTGTTGACAGTGAAAGGCCGGGGATCCCCCGGCCTGCTCAGATTAACGCTGGGTCGTTTTCCTTTTTCGGCGCAACGAACGGTTATCTTTATCTCTCGGGCCAACGTCCGAACCCGGCATCTTTTGGCATAACGGTCGGCCATATTCAGCTTTCCGGTTAACCGTCAGTCGTCTTCGTCATCATCCAGTTCGACAGGGGAAACAAAGCCTTCCGGCTTGATCGCCAGCAGATCGCAACGCAGATGATCGATAACCTGTTCCGCCGTATTGCCAAGGAAAGCCGCCGACAGCCCGGTACGGCCAATAGTGCCAAGCACGACCACGCCCGCGTCCAGCCGATCCGCCAGCTCCGGGATCACCTCTTCCGGCAGGCCTTTTGCAACATGGGTAAATTTTTCGTCGATGCTGAAACTTTGCCGCAGCGCCTTCATTGCCAGCAGATGTTGACCCCGGATCGCATCGTTGTAAACGCTGGGATCGAAGTCGGGCAGTTCAATAGCAATATTCACGGGCGTGATGGGATAGGCTCCGACGAGATGCACTTCGGTATGGTTGACCTGTTCCGCCAGCTCCAGCGTCTCTTTAACCAGCCGGGTATTGAGCGGGTCATGATGCGGCTCCTCGCTGGCCAGGTTTACCGCCACCACCGCCTTGCCGTTTTCCGGCCAGGGCTGGTCTTTTACCATCCACACCGGACAAGGGCACTTGCGCAGCAGATGCCAGTCGGTAGGCGTAAACACTACCGACTGCAGCCTGTCGTGCTGGTGAGCCATCTTCAGCAGCAGATCGTAGCCGCCGTCCAGCACTTCCTGAATAATCGCCTCATAGGGGCGGTTATGCCAGACCACTTTGATATCGATATTAATGCCCGCAGCCAGATAGGCTTTGGACTGCTCGCGGATCCACTCGGTACGCTGGCTGATCACCCCTTTGCGCATGGTGACGCGCTCGTCGGGCGACAGCAATGTCGTCATTTCATAAGAAAAATCATAAATAGGCAGGAAAGCCGTGATTTGACCACCGAGACGCTGGTTAAGATAGACAGCACGGCGCAGCGCTGGCTGGTCGTCCTGTTGCGCGTCGATCGCCACGAGAATGTTTTGGTACTTAGCCATAACGGGTCCTCCATACGCTGGGTAGCTTAAAAGATAGCCCAATCACCGTGCGGAAAGGAAGAAAAAGTTATAGCCAGATCAATATTATAACAAAAGAATCCTGCAAAACGGCCGTCGGGAAGGTTTACGTGCTTTTCCACCGTGAGAAAACGCGCAAACCGGGCGTGTTATGGGCAACACGAGAGGCGATATTCAGGCAGAAGAAAGGAAAAATGGCCGGATCGGCGAACCCATCCGGCTTAACATCAGGCGATCGTGCGGCTTTGACCCGCCAGCTGCGACAGCACTTCATGATTTTCAATGGTGATATATTTACCTTTCACTGCCAGCATGCCGCTTTTCTGGAAGCGGCCCAGCAGGCGACTGATGGTTTCGACAGTCAGGCCAAGGTAATTACCGATATCGCCACGGGTCATGGTCAGACGAAATTCACGCTGGGAGAAGCCGCGCTCGCCGAAACGGCGGGAAAGGCCGTAGATAAAGGCAGCGAGACGCTCTTCCGCATTTTTCTTCGACAGCAGCAGGATCATCTCTTGATCGCCCTTAATTTCGCCGCTCATCAGCCGCATCATTTGCTGACGAAGGCTGGGCATTTTGCCTGACAAATCATCTAAGGTTTCAAAAGGAATTTCACAAACCATTGCGGTTTCCAGCGCCTGAGAAAAGCTCGGGTGCTGGCCGCCGCTGATGGCATCGAAGCCCACCAGATCACCTGCAAGGTGAAAGCCGGTGATTTGCTCGTCGCCCTGTTCGGTAATGGTATAGCTTTTAATGGTCCCGGAACGAATGGCGTACAGCGACTTCAGTTCATCCCCTGCTTTAAACAGCGTCTGCCCTTTTTGAATAGGCTTTTTCCGCTCGATAATGTTATCCAGCTGATCGAGCTCGTGCTCGTTCAGGGTGAAAGGAATACAGAGCTGGCTGATGCTGCAATCCTGACAATGAATCGCACAACCGCCAGACTGGATACGTCTGTTGAGAACACGCTTTTCCGGGATCATAGTGTTGGCTCGGGTAATTATTGATTGAGGTCAATTTTAACATTTTTTGCTCAGCAAAGGGAACTCATCCAGGCTTTTTTAGCCACATAAAAAACAGGGATGTCACTTTTAGTTACTCCCCGTTTATAAAAGCGTCAAAAATCAAATTTATGTTTTATCCGGCGTGACGGCGGTTGAACCATAGTTATTAACGTTATTTTTGGCGCTTTTTCTGGAAGGTTGCTCTACCTGAATAATTAGTGTCAGCACCCCGGCAAACAGATAAAGCGCGGTATAGGTCCAGACCACGCCTTTGATATCAAAGAAGGGCAGCACCAGCGAGGCAATAGCAGGCGCAAGAAAGTTGCTCAGCCCGGCGGAGAGGTTATAAATAGAGATCGCAGCGCCCTTGTGCTTCGGCTCCAGCACTGGAAATACGGCGGTCATCGGCACAAAGGCGGCGACCGTAATGCCCAGCATCACTGCAGGTATCAGTGCTATCCAGAAGTTATGGCCAAAAGTTATTGGCAAATAATAGAAGGCCAGGCTGGACAGCGCGCATCCCAGGCAGCCAAACCAGCGCACCTGACGGATCCAGCCGATATATTCACCCAACACGCCCCACATAATGTTGGTGAAAATGGTAACGAAAAAGAAGACTGCCC
>NZ_DALZCD010000145.1:0-10722 GCF_031978025.1 Erwinia sp. | reverse complement strand
GACCCAGACCCAGACCCAGACCCAGACCCAGACCCAGACCCAGACCCAGACCCAGGCCAGCTCGCCGTCAGCAGGTTGTGACCGGGAAGCGGCTGCGGCGGCAAGGCAAGCTGGGGGCCTGTGACTGACAGCAAAAAAGAAGCGATTAACAGTAGCCATCTGAGCATACAGCGCCAGAAGGACGGGGTCCCCGACATCATCTTTTCCTTTAACGGCGCGAAGAAGCGTCGAGCAGCAAGTACAGACGGGCAAAAAAAGGTAAGGCGTGATGAGGCGCAGGGCAAGAAAGCGGGGCGGTATAACCGCCCCGAAAGGTTATGAAACGTGCTGTAAGAACTCCCGCAGGCGCGCGCCCGGCGGGTTATCAATCAGCGCGGCCGGATCGCCATCTTCAGCAATACGTCCTTTGTCGATAAAGATCAGGCGTGAGGCGACTTTTTTTGCAAAGCCGACTTCGTGCGTCACGATAACCATGGTCATGCCTTCTTCAGCCAGATCCTGCATCACTTTTAGCACTTCATGGCGCAGCTCCGGGTCCAGCGCGGAGGTTGGCTCATCAAACAGCATCATCTTAGGCTTGACCGCCAGCGCACGAGCAATGGCCACTCGCTGCTGTTGCCCCCCGGAAAGTTCGGACGGGAAGTGGTGCGCACGTTCGGCCAGGCCTACTTTGCCCAGCAGCTCTTTTGCCAGCCGCTGCGCATCGGCCTTACTGGCACCGCGTACGCGCACAGGGCCAAAAGCGACGTTATCCAGCGCGCTCATCTGTGGGAACAGGTGAAACTGCTGGAACACCATGCCCGCTTCCTGGCGGATCAGGCGGTCATCCACTTTGGGATCGTTAACCTTCAGGCCGTCCACAATCAGCTCGCCGGTGGTAATCTCTTCCAGCTTGTTAATGCAGCGCAGCAGCGTAGATTTACCAGAGCCGGACGGCCCGATAATAACCACTACTTCTCCCTGCTTAATCGTCAGGTCGATATTGTGCAGTACCTGCGTTTCGCCAAAATGTTTAGAGACGTTCTTAAATTCAATCACAGGATTTTCATCCTTTTTTCAATGCGACGCAGAACAAAGCTCAGCACCAGCGTAATAAACAGATAGATAACGGCCACGGCGCTCCAGATCTCCAGCGCGCGAAAGTTACCGGCAATGATTTCCTGGCCCTGGCGAGTCAGCTCCGCCACGCCGATAACGATAAACAGCGAAGTATCTTTGATACTGACGATCCACTGGTTACCCAGCGGCGGCAGCATACGGCGCAGCGCCAGCGGCATAATAACGTAGCGTAGCGTTTCGCGGCTGGAAAGGCCCAGCGCCAGGCCCGCTTCCCGGAAGCCCTTATTGATTGACAAGACGGCGCCGCGAGTAATTTCCGCAATATACGCGCCGGAGTTAATCATAATGGTCACCACCGCCGCGCTGAACGGATCGATACGCAAGTCGTTAAAGGCCATCGGCAGCGCAAAATAGATAAACATCACCTGCACAACAATCGGTGTGCCGCGGATGAGTTCAATAAAGACCAGGGCGATATTACGCGACAGCCAGCCGCCGTAAGCGCGGGCAAAGCCTGCAACAAGGCCGATAATCAGGCCGCCGGCCAGGCCAAGGACCGATATCCATAGCGTCAGACGCGCGCCCTCAAGCAGGGCCGGAATAGATGGCCAGATGGCGCTCCAGTCAAACTGCATTCTTATTTCTCCGGATCAAAACCATATTTCGTTGGTGTGGAAAACGCAGGCGCCAGCGCGCCTGCGAAAAGTAAAACACGCTTATTTAGGATCGGAACCGAACCATTTTTTATAAATTGTGTTGTAGGTACCGTTTGCACGCAGCGTTTTCAGTGCGCCGTTGACTTTTTCACGCAGTTCATCGCTGCCTTTCGGGAAGGCGATACCGTAATCCTGCGCTTCGATTGAATCGCCTACTGCTTTAAACTGGCCTTTGCCAGCGGTATGAATGAAGTAAAGGATATTCGGCGTGTCGTGCAGGACAGCATCCGCACGGCCCGTACCCAGTTCCATGTAGGCATTATCGATATTAGGGAACTGACGAAGATCTTTGGTTTTAATGTGCTGCTTAGCGTAATCCACCGAGCCGGTCCCGCTTTTCACTGCAACCACTTTACCATCAAGATCTTTCAGGCCTTTGACCTGGTCGTTATTGGCCTTGACCATCACCAGCAGACCACTTTTGTAATAGCTGTCGGAGAAATCAATCGCCTTTTTGCGCGCGTCGGTAATAGTAATGCCCGCCAGCGCCAGGTCAACGTTACGGGTCTGTAAGCCTGGAATGATGCCGCTGAAATCCATCGGTTTGAGGGTGTAGTCCAGCTTCAGTTCTTTCGCGATAGCCGCCCACAGCTCCACATCGAAGCCCACATATTGGTTACCCTGTTTGAACTCAAAAGGAACAAAGGCGGTATCGGTCGCGACAACCAGCTTTTTTTCTGCGGCGGTAGAGGAGACGGCAAACGCCAGCGTCAGCGCAGCCAGGGAAAACTTAACAAGTGACTTCATTTTTTATCCTTATCGCAGTCGGGCAAGCGCCTTGCCCGATTGAATGCCAGCAGCCATATGAAAAAACTATGCCAGGTTTTCAAAATATATTGAAAACAGCACGTTGAGTCAATTTGAGCGGGATAATTACGCCTTAAGCCGCGCAATGCACCATAATGAAGCCCCATAATGGTGCATTGCATTCATTGTGGTGCAGTTAGGTTTTAACCTGGCGGGGAATAAAAAACAAAATAAATAAAGAAGAGTGCGAGGGCGCTCGCAGCGTTAACGAAGCTGGCTGTCTTTACTGCCACGACGATTATAAAGTGTCGCTTCCTGATGTTTATCTCGCTGCGCCTGGCACTGAATACAATATTGTACCCCTGGCAGCGCAAGACGACGGGCTTCAGGGATGGCCTCGCCACACTCTTCGCAATACTGTGCACTGACGCCATGATGCATGGCGCGCCTTGCGCGATTTACGGCGTCTTCCACCGTTGAATCTATCTGTTCCTGTACGGCATCATCACGTGCCCAACCACTGGCCATCGCTTTCCTCCATATAAGAAGAGCAGATGAAAAGGTTCATCTGCCCGGAAAATCACTTCGTAAAAAGGGGGCTGTGCTCGTCGCCCCACATCGAATTATTCGATGTTAGATTCAATGAACCACAGGAACTTATCCAGATCGCGAGAAGCGGCGGTAAAGATATCTGCGGTGTCTTCGTCTTCAACTTCCGTAATAGCTTTACGCGTATCGTTAGCGACAACGGCATAACGTTCTGCCAGCGCTTTCAGGTGATCCTGAACGGTATGAATGTTCAGCGGATAGCTTTTCAGCGGGGTACGGTCGTTCACAACCTGTGTTGTACCCAGCGCCACGCCGCCCAGCTGCACGACACGCTCAGCGATGGTATCCTGATGGTCGGTAATAGTGGTGCGGAAACCATCCAGCATCTCATGCACGCCGATAAAGTTAGCGCCACGCATGTTCCAGTGAGCCTGTTTAGTAATCAGGGACAAATCAATGAATTCCGTGACCAGACGATTCAACACCTCGATGGTGGCTTTCTTTTCCTCATCAGCCACGTTGTTACGGGTGTAATGCAGATCGGTTGCCGTCGTTTTTACCAGTTTAGCGGTACTCATCATTAATATCCTCTTAATGGTCAGTTGTCCTGAATGTATCGATAAAGTATAGCAGCGCTTTTCAGACCTGCCATAAAGTTACTGCCTATCGCACAAATAGTGACACTCTACTGGCTTAACCGGCTGGTATTGCAGACAAATAAACCAGGTAATGAGATTAATAAATATTCTCATTTACTTGGGTGTTTTTAAATTTTTGAATAATAGTGATTTTTTAATTAATTTTTTCGTTACAAATTGCTTGCCCGAGTCATTTTAAAAGGGCCGTTTAATTATGTAAGCTCAGAATTATCTGGACTTTACAGGCATTAGACATTCTTTGACCGGGCGTGGATTAAATGGATTATTCAGTTTTACGTATCATCCGATATAGCTATTTTCGCTGTTCGCCTGCCGGCGCGGTTTTTTGCTTAGCGGGACGCAGACTTAGCGTGGCGCCTGCCGAAGCGATAATAATAGAGAGCAGACCCAGCCACTGCGGTAGCGTCAGTAACTCGCCCAGAAAAACCATGCCGGAAAGTGCCCCCATTGCGGGTTCAAGGCTCATCAGCGTACCAAACGTTTTGGCTGGCAATCGGGTCAGCGCCACCATCTCCAGCGTATAGGGAAAGGCGCTGGAGAGGATAGCGACGATAAGGGCAATGGGTAAAACAGACAGATTCCAGAGACCGCTGTCGGCAAAGGTTAAGCCAACCGGCACAAATATCAGTGAAGCAATCAGCGATCCTGTAGCGACAGTTGCAGGGCCGTGTTCTGCGCCTGCCCGTTGGCCGCTCAGAATATAAATAGCCCAGCAGGCCCCGGCAAATAGCGCAAAAAAAGCCCCTTTCGGGTCGATGCCCGACATACTTTTGCCCAAAGGTAACAAAAGCCACAGGCCCAACAGCGCTAAAGCAACCCACAGGAAATCACGCGGTTTTCTTGAGCCTGCCAGCGCCAGCGTCAAAGGGCCGACGAACTCCAGCGCCACGGCGATCCCCAGCGGAACGGTACGCAACGCCAGGTAAAACGTATAGTTCATGCTGCCCAGCGCCAGCCCATATATCACTAAAGGCAGCAGGCGTTCGCGGCTGAACCGCAGTCGCCAGGGTTTAAAAACCACACAAAGGATTAGCGTGCCTATTCCAAGACGCAAGGCTGTAATGCCGGGCGCACCTACAATTGGGAACAGCGTTTTTGCCAGCGCGGCTCCGCCCTGAATAGACGTCATGGCGAGCAAAAGCAGTAATACAGGAAACCAGATTGAAGCACTGCGTGAAGAAGGGGACATCCTGTTAACCAACCTTATTTGTCCATCGTACGGCGGAAAAGTTCCCTGAAGTGTACCAACAGATTGGGCAAAACCAGCAGTATCGGCCTTGAAAAAAAGTGAGGAAATTCGGAAAATTCGTTGGGAACCGGCCTTTCAGCGGTAAAGAAGTGTCAGTTTAATTAAGATTTATCTCAATGAACAAAATTTTACATTGCAGGTCGCGTGTGGAGATAATGAGTTAAAACCCAGTAAAAATAATAAGATAGAATGGATCATTAACTTCCTGTTACACCAAACATTGTCTTGGACAACAAAAACGGGGCAGAGTTTCTGGCTGAGGTTTGTTATATTTTCAGCGTTGTCAGGAGATAAGTACTTTCACATTTGAGGTGGTTATGAAAAAAATTGCATGTCTTTCAGCACTGGCTTGTGTACTGGCAGTTTCTGCTGGTTCAGCGATGGCACAGAGCACAGTTTCCGGTGGTTACGCACAAAGCGATATGCAGGGCGTGGCTAACAAAGCTAACGGCTTCAACCTGAAATACCGTTACGAAAACGGCAGCGATCCACTGGGCTGGATCGGTTCTTTCACCTACACCGAGAAAGATCGTACCGACGCTGGCGTGTATAACAAAGGCCAGTACTACGGCATCACCGGTGGTCCTGCTTACCGTCTGAACGACTGGGCAAGCATCTACGGCGTTGTGGGTATCGGTTACGGTAAATTCCAGCAGAACGCACCAGCACGTGACAAGTCTGATTCAAGCGACGTAGGTGTTTCCTACGGTGCAGGCCTGCAGTTCAACCCAGGCATCGAAAACGTTGCTCTGGACGTTGGCTACGAGCAGAGCCGCATCCGCAGCGTAGACGTTGGCACCTGGATCGCTGGCGTTGGCTACAGCTTCTAAGATTGCCTGAAACCAGCTCCGGTTGGTTGATAAAAAATCCGCCCACGTGGCGGATTTTTTTTTATGGCTGGTTCAGCGGCAGGTTTTTTTTCCTGTCACGAGCGTTTCCAGCAGCAGCAGCCGTAGCGTAAAGGGCGAGCGACAGAGCAGCTGCAGTAAAAGTGGCTTTTTCATGATCTCCTCCGTTCGCTTTCTATACAGATATAGCACAGGCTATAATTCGTAGCCAGTGCAATGGCGTGAAATTTTGTGCTTCTGTGCGCTTCGTTTACACTATGGCACCCCAGGCTGATGCGAGCCTTTGCACGCGCCCGAAATAATAATGAGGAAGCTGAATGAGTCGCGCTAAAACCGCAGTGCCTGCGCCACTGAAAGAGATAGAAGAGCATGTCGAAGGCTTTCGTCAGGTTCGTGAAGCCCATCGGCGCGAATTAATTGATGACTACGTTGAGCTGATTTCCGATCTGATCCGTGAGTTTGGTGAAGCCCGCCAGGTTGACATGGCCGCTCGGCTCGGTGTTTCTCAGCCTACCGTTGCCAAAATGTTGAAAAGACTGGCTACGGTCGGGCTGGTCGAACAGGTTCCCTATCGCGGCGTGTTTCTGACGGCTGAAGGGGAGGCGCTGGCGGAGGAGAGTCGCAAACGTCACCATATCGTAGAAACTTTCCTGCTGGCGCTGGGCATCAGCCCCGATACTGCCCGTCGGGATGCTGAAGGCCTGGAACATCACGTCAGCGACGAAACGCTGGCCATTTTTCAGCAATTCTACGAAAGCCGTCAGTAACCTCCTCTCAAGCGAGTCTATATGGCAACACTGCTCAGGCCTTTTTTGCACGACCGTTTTCTGCATCTGTTAATTTTACTGGGCCTGCTGCTGGCCTGCTTCGCGCCTTTTTCCCTGCGACAGCTGCCGACTGCGGTAGACTGGTCGACTATATTGACGCTGGGCGGCCTGCTAATGCTGACTAAAGGCATCGAATCCAGCGGCTACTTCGACGTGCTGGGGCGCCGCCTGGTACAGCGCTTTCAGTCAGAACGGTCGCTGGCACTGTTTCTTACCGCCGCCGCGGCGCTGCTGTCCACCTTTCTGACTAATGACGTGGCGCTTTTTATTTTGGTGCCGCTGACGCTGACGCTGCGACGCTACTCTTCGCTGCCGATAGCCCGGTTAATCATTTTTGAGGCGCTGGCCGTCAACGCCGGGTCGCTGCTCACGCCTATTGGTAACCCGCAAAATATCCTGCTTTGGCAGCACGGTGGCAGCGGTTTTGCCGGCTTTATCGGCCAGATGCTGCCTTTGGGCGGCGCGCTGATGATCAGCCTGCTGTTGCTGACCGCCTTCAGTTTCTCGGCTAAACGAATTGAGCGTTCGGAACAAGCTGCAGAAACACAGTGGCAGCGTCCGCTCCTGATTGCCAGCGTCGTCCTTTATCTACTGTTTATTGTTTTACTGGAGATGGGGTATGCCGTCTGGGGCGTACTGCTGGTGTTTGCCGTTTTTTTACTGATGGCGCGCCGTACGCTGCTGGCGATTGACTGGAGCCTGCTGGCGGTATTTATCGCCATGTTTGTGGATGTCTATCTGCTCACCCGGCTGCCCGCTTTGCAGCATCTGCTCCAGCAAATTCCACAGCTGTCGCAGGGCGGAAAATATCTGCTGGCCATCGGCCTGTCGCAGATCATCAGCAACGTTCCGGCGACTATCCTGCTGCTGGCGAAGTTACCGGCCAGTACGCTGCTGGCGTGGGCGGTCAATATTGGTGGCTTTGGGCTGCTGCCCGGCTCGCTGGCCAATCTGATTGCATTGCGAATGGCGAAAGACCGCACTATCTGGCTGCGTTTTCACTTCTATTCACTGCCCATGCTGCTGTGGGCAATGATGCTGGGCTGGGGGCTACTTTTAGGCATTAATGCGCTCTGACCTGAATCTTGTCTGACTTCGTAAAGAAACACTGGCATTTGTCAATTTAGGCCCTATGTTTATAACAGCGTGAATCTTGCGGGCTCGGTTTGAGCCCGCCGTAACCTGATGAGAACTATGGCTAATCAATCAAATTCTTCCTCAGATGATGACCAGCGTCATCCGCAGGACAATTCGCAGTCTGATAACCAGGACACCCAGCCGCAAAAAGATGATCGGCAGCAGGAAGAGGGTCAGGCGGAGCGTAAACGTCCCGGTAAAAAACCGCTGATTATCCTGGCGATAGTGGTAGTGGTGATGATCGTTGTCGGCTTTTATTTCTGGTTCACCAGCCGCAATATAGAAACGACGGACGATGCCTTTACGGAATCTGATGCCGTTACC
Source organism: Erwinia sp. (assembly GCF_031978025.1). Lineage (NCBI taxonomy): Bacteria > Pseudomonadati > Pseudomonadota > Gammaproteobacteria > Enterobacterales > Erwiniaceae > Erwinia > Erwinia sp. The sequence goes on along the minus strand of NZ_DALZCD010000145.1, from coordinate 2,607 downwards.
ATTGCCCCTAAAGCTTCCGGCTATGTCACCAGGCTACTGGTGACGGACAATCAGCGCGTGAAAAAGGGCGATTTGCTGGTGGTAATCGATCCGCAGGACAACCAGGCGCAGCGCGATCAGGCTCAGGCGCAGCTTGGTCTGGCCGTGGCTCAGCTGCATCAGGCGCAGGCACAGCTGGCGCTTTCCCGCGTGCAGTATCCTGCCCAAAAAGATCAGGCGCTGGCGCAGCAGGCCAAGGCGGAAGCGAATTTCCTTAACGCTCAGGAAGATTACAAACGTCAGCGCGGCGTCGATCCCCGTGCAACCTCACAGCGTAATATTGATGCGGCCAGCGCGCAGTTAAGAAGTGCCAAAGCCGAACTGGAAAGCGCGAAGGCTCAGGTGGAAGTGGCCTCGCAGATCCAGCTGCAAATTCGCCAGCAGGAAACCAACGTGGAAGCGCGGCAGCAGCAAGTTGAGCAGGCGAAAGCCCAGCTGAACACCGCCAACCTGAATCTTTCCTATACGGAAGTGCGCGCGCCTTACGACGGCTTCGTGACCAAGCGTAATGTTCAGGTCGGTACGCTGGTGCAGGCCGGTACCTCGCTGTTTTCGCTGGTGTCACCGAATGTCTGGGTAACCGCCAACTTTAAAGAGTCGCAGCTGGAACGAATGAATCCGGGCGATAAAGTGAGCATTTCCGTTGATGCCTGGCCAGATATGAAGCTGGAAGGGCATGTGGAAAGCATTCAGATGGGCTCAGGCTCCCGCTTCTCGACTTTCCCGTCGGAAAACGCCACCGGCAACTACGTAAAAATTGTTCAGCGCGTGCCGGTTAAAATCGTTATCGATAAGGGTCTCGATCCGAACAAGCCGCTGCCGCTGGGGCTGTCGGTGGAGCCAGAGGTAACAGTGGAATGAGTCAAAGCCAGAGCTGGCAGCCGGCCAGTAACCCCTGGCTGGTCGCTATGACGGTGACGCTGGCGGTGTTTATGGAGATCCTGGACACCACCATCGTTAACGTGGCGCTGCCGCACGTTGCCGGATCGCTCTCCTCCAGCTACGACGAGTCAACCTGGGTGCTGACTTCCTATCTGGTGGCGAACGGCATCGTGCTGCCGATTTCCGCCTTCCTGAGCCGCGTATTTGGACGTAAACAGTTCTTTTTGATCTGCATCGTGATGTTCACCATCTGCTCTTTCCTGTGCGGCATCGCCACCGAGCTGTGGCAGATCATTTTGTTCAGGATATTACAGGGCTTTTTCGGCGGCGGCCTGCAGCCAGTGCAGCAATCGGTTCTGTTGGATTATTTTAAACCGGAAGATCGTGGCAAGGCGTTCGGTCTCTCTTCTATAGCTATTATCGTGGCACCGGTTCTCGGCCCGACGCTGGGCGGCTGGATCACCGACAACTACAGCTGGCGTTGGGTGTTCTTCATCAATATACCGGTGGGGATCCTGAGCGTACTGGCTATTTATCAGCTGCTGGAAGATCCACCATGGGAACGCAAGTGGGCGAAAGGGAAACTGAATATCGATTATATCGGTATCGGCCTCATCACCCTGGGGCTGGGTTGCCTGCAGGTCTTCCTCGATCGCGGCGAAGACGACGACTGGTTCAGCTCGAATTTTATTATGACTTTCGCCATCCTGAGCGCGATTGGGTTGGTCGGCGCGGTTTACTGGCTGCTGTATGCTAAAAAACCGGTGGTGGATCTGCACGTGCTGAAAGACCGTAATTTTGCCGTGGCCAGTCTTCTGATGTCCGGCATGGCGGCCATCCTCTATGGCAGTTCGGTGGTGATCCCCCAGCTGGCGCAGCAGGATTTGGGCTATACCGCCACCTGGTCGGGGCTGGTGCTTTCACCCGGCGCCGTGCTGATTGTGCTGACCATACCGCTGGTACTGAAGCTGATGCCTATCGTGCAGACGCGCTGGATCATCGCGTTTGGTTTTACCTGTCTGTTCGTCTCATTTATCTATTCCGCGAAGCTGACGCCGAACATCGATTTCACCACGCTGGTGATGATGCGCAGCGCACAGACGATTGGTTTGGGCTTCCTGTTTGTGCCGCTGACGACCATTGCCTTTGTGACCATCCCGCAGAGGCTGAATGCGGATGCTTCGGCACTGTTCACGATGTGCCGCAATGTGGCTGGCTCGATAGGTATTTCGCTTTCAACGGCGATGATTACCGAACGAGAACAGGCGCGAAGTGCGCATATGGTGCATAACATGACGTCGCTCAATGAGCCCTTTAATCTGACGGTAGAACGTTGGGCGCGAGGAGTAAAAGATTTTACCTCGGCGGTTGGCGACCCGGTGACGATAGCGACGGGACAGCTCTATAAAGAGCTGATCGTTCAGGCGCGTATCCTGGCTTATATCGACGTTTTTATGGGCTTAAGCATTGTCGCCCTGATTCTCATTCCATTTTGTTTACTGCTGGCGCCGATTAAGAGCGAGGGCAGTGCAGGAGCACACTGACATGAACGTTTCTCCTTTATTTACGCGTTCGCGACTCGGCGTGCTGCTGGTTGCGACTATTACGCTGTCGGCCTGTAGCGTCGGGCCGGACTATCGGGCACCGAAACCGTCCACGCCCGCTTCTTTCAACTCGCTGGCGTCG
>NZ_DALZCD010000144.1:7425-10758 GCF_031978025.1 Erwinia sp. | reverse complement strand
CCCTGTTGGAGTAATATCGCGCTTATGCCTCTTGCTGTTTATCATCCCTGACAGCCTTTCTGATTAAACGCCTGCAAATACTCAATAAAACAGCGCAGCGCGGTGGAGTAATATTTGCGGCCCGGATAATACAACCAGAACCCCGCTGAAGGGGCGGCAAAGTGAGCCAGCACTTCAACCAGCTCGCCGCTTTCCAGCTGAGCCTGCGCCATGTCTTTTATCACAAAGGCCAGACCGGCGCTGCTGAGCGCCGCCGTCATCATCATCGCGTCGCTATCCAGCGTTAAACCGCCTTTTACCGCTATTTCCAGCGCCTGGCCGCCATCGCTAAATTCCCATTTGTAATTGACGCCGCTGGGAAAGCGGTGCTGGATACAGGAAAAATTCACCAGATCCCGGGGATGCTGTGGCGTGCCGTATCGCGCAATAAAATCGGGGCTGGCGACTACCGCGCCCCGTATTTTAGGGCCAAATGGGATGGCCACCATATCCTGCGGGATCGCTTCACCGAAACGCACACCGGCATCAAACCCACCTTCAACAATATTGACGAAACTGTCGCTGGTGGTGACTTCCAGCGCAATATCGGGATAGCGCTGACGAAAAGGAAGCAGCAACGTGCGTAAATAGAGCGCCTCGGCGCTGCGTGGAAGGTTCAGCCGTAAAGTACCGCGCGGATCGCTGCGCCAGTCATTCAGCTCGTCCACGGCTAAAGAGAGATCCAGCATCGCTGGCTCTATACGCAGCAGAAAGGCCCGTCCCGCTTCGGTCAGCGATACGCTTCTGGTGGTGCGGCTAAGCAGCCTGACGCCGGTACGCTGTTCCAGATTGCTGAGAGTATGGCTCAGAGTAGAGGGGGTAACGTTGCGCTCTTCCGCCGCTTTACGAAAATTAAGATGGCGGGCGATAGCGATAAATATTTCCAGTTCCTGAAGCGTGGCGCGTGTTTTCATATTAGTGATTTTTTTTCATTAATCTGCTCTGAAAGCATCAATTGTTGATTTTATTGCCGCAAAGTATAACGGTTCTGTCGATATCAAACGGAGAAAAAAATGAAACGCAGACTGTTAGGTAATCTTGAAGTGTCAGCGGTTGGCCTGGGCTGCATGGGAATGTCCTTTGCCTATGGCAAGAGCGATGAGCAACAGGCGATCGCTACGTTGCACCGGGCTTTCGAGCTGGGCGTGGATTTTCTGGATACGGCGGAAGTCTATGGTCCTTTTGAAAATGAAAAGCTGTTAGCAAAAGCGCTAAAAGGCTATGGCGGCAAGATTAAGGTCGCCACAAAATTTGGTTTCAACATCACCGACCAGGGAGAAGGCTGGGAAAGGATCAAGGGCGTGAACAGTCAGCCAGCCAATATTCGTAAAGTGGCGGAAGCCTCATTAAAAAGGCTGAATGTGGAAACGATAGACCTGTTTTACCAGCATCGTCCCGACCCGGCCGTACCGGTTGAAGAGGTGATGAGCACGCTGGCTGATTTGGTTCGCGAGGGAAAAATTCTGCATGTCGGCCTGTCAGAAGTGTCTGGCGAAACGTTACGTCGTGCCCATGCCGTTTATCCCGTGACGGCCCTACAAAGTGAGTATTCGCTGTGGAGCCGAGACGTGGAAAACAGCGTGCTGCCTGTTTGCCGCGAGCTGAATATTGGTTTTGTCCCTTACAGCCCGCTGGGGCGCGGTTTTCTGACCGGCAAAATGGCTGCGCCGTCAACGCTGGACGACCAGGACTATCGACGAGGGTTACCGCGCTTTCAGCCGGAAGCGCTGGCGCAAAATGCGCAGCTGGTAGCGCAGCTAACGGCAATGGCCGCAGGTTATCGCAGCACGGCGGCGCAGATTGCGCTGGCCTGGGTGCTGGCGAAAGGGCCAAATATTGTGCCGATCCCCGGCGCACGTAAAATTGTCCATCTGGAAGATAACTGTGGTGCGGCGGAGATTGCGCTGGCGGCGGATGATGTGACCCTCCTGGATCGCTTGTTTAGCCGGGAAAACGTAGCGGGCGAGCGCTATTCAGACAATGAGTTTGCGCTGGTAGAGCGGTAAATAAAATTTTTTAGCCTTAAGCCTGCATCGGTATCCGGGATGTCCGGATATTGCTGTAGGTTTTTTTTATAAGGCTGGCGGCCGTAAACGAGTTTGCATCAGGCAGCCTGAACCTTTTTTTGTGGTCTATCGCAATTGTTTGTTTTATATGGATATTTTAACGGAAGAAAAAAAAGGGTTTTTATCAGGCTTTAGTCAAAATTGTTTTCAGATAAGTCAGTTATGCTATATCGCTTATTATTCACTGCCGTACAGGCAACTTAGAAATATGTTTGCATCAGGCAGCCTTGAACACTACTGTTCACTGCCGTACAGGCAGCTTAGGAAGAAAAGCGGCTGGCAATCTTTCAACGATCTGAGTTCACTGCCGTACAGGCAGCTTAGAAAAACATGCGGAAATTTACGGCGAGGTGCTAACAACTCAGCATCCTTACAGGCCGTTCAAAAGCCACAGCACCCCTTATTTGTCCAACGTACAATGGGCGCTATAACACCCGGTTAAGAGACCGGCAGGCTGACAGTACAAAAAGTGCGGATAAGCGGCTGTTACGATATAAATTCTTTTCCTGTAAACGGCTTAAAACCCTTTGTACCCGCGTCATTCGTGCCTCTCCAGACCTGTTAATGATGTTGCTTTTTTGTAAACAGATTAACATTATCCTGGAATCCTGCTATGCTGGCCCTCGCGAAACCGGGCACCTTACCCTACAGAAAAGAGCGCAGATGCTTTTGCGATAAGCCTGAAGGCGCCCGGTTATTACACTGTGAGCGAGGAGAACGTCGTGCTAGAAGAATACCGTAAGCACGTTGCCGAGCGTGCTGCCGAAGGGATCGTTCCTAAACCGTTAGATGCTTCCCAAATGGCCGCGCTGGTTGAACTGCTGAAAAACCCGCCAGCGGGTGAAGAAGAATTCCTGTCCGATCTGTTGATTAATCGGGTTCCGCCGGGTGTTGATGAAGCGGCCTATGTAAAAGCCGGATTCCTGGCTGCTGTCGCCAAAGGCGAAGCGACCTCTCCTCTGGTTACTCCTGAAAAAGCCGTTGAGCTGCTGGGCACCATGCAGGGCGGCTACAACATTCATCCGCTGATTGACGCGCTGGACAACGAAAAGCTGGCACCTATTGCCGCTAAAGCCCTGTCCCACACGCTGCTGATGTTCGATAACTTCTACGATGTAGAAGAGAAAGCCAAAGCTGGCAACGCGCACGCGAAACAGATCATGCAATCCTGGGCGGATGCCGAATGGTATCTTTCCCGCCCAGAGCTGGCGGAAAAAATTACCGTCAC
>NZ_DALZCD010000144.1:0-7415 GCF_031978025.1 Erwinia sp. | reverse complement strand
ACACCGACGATCTTTCTCCTGCGCCTGACGCCTGGTCACGCCCGGATATCCCTCTGCACGCGCTGGCGATGCTGAAGAACGCCCGTGAAGGCATTGAGCCGGATCAGCCTGGCGCCGTTGGCCCAATCAAACAGATCGAAGCGCTGCAGGCCAAAGGCTTCCCGCTGGCTTACGTCGGCGATGTAGTGGGCACCGGCTCTTCCCGTAAATCTGCGACCAACTCGGTGCTGTGGTTTATGGGCGACGATATCCCTCACGTGCCGAACAAAAAAGGCGGCGGTGTGGTGCTGGGCAATAACATTGCTCCTATCTTCTTCAACACCATGGAAGATGCTGGCGCACTGCCGATTGAAGTTGACGTGCAAAACCTGCATATGGGCGATGTCATCGATATCTATCCGTACAAAGGCGAAGTACGTAACCACGCCACGGGCGAAGTGCTGGCTACCTTTGCGCTGAAAACCGACGTGCTGCTTGATGAAGTTCGTGCTGGCGGTCGTATCCCGCTGATCATCGGTCGTGGTCTGACGACCAAAGCCCGTGAAGCGCTGGGCCTGCCACACAGTGATGTGTTCCGTCAGGCGAAAGACGTGGCGGCAAGTACGCGCGGCTATTCTCTGGCGCAGAAAATGGTTGGCCGTGCCTGCGGTACCGAGGGCGTACGCCCTGGCGCATACTGTGAACCTAAAATGACTTCCGTAGGCTCGCAGGATACTACCGGCCCCATGACCCGTGACGAGCTGAAAGACCTGGCCTGTCTGGGCTTCTCTGCCGATCTGGTGATGCAGTCTTTCTGCCATACGGCAGCCTACCCGAAGCCGGTTGACGTTTCTACGCACCATACGCTGCCGGACTTTATTATGAACCGTGGCGGCGTTTCGCTGCGTCCGGGTGACGGCATTATCCACAGCTGGCTGAACCGTATGCTGCTGCCGGACACCGTAGGCACGGGCGGCGACTCCCATACCCGTTTCCCTATCGGGATCTCTTTCCCGGCGGGTTCTGGCCTGGTGGCATTTGCCGCCGCAACCGGCGTCATGCCTCTGGATATGCCAGAGTCGGTACTGGTGCGCTTTAAGGGCAAAATGGAGCCGGGTATTACGCTGCGCGATCTGGTTCACGCTATCCCACTGTATGCCATCAGGCAGGGTCTGTTGACCGTTGAGAAGAAGGGTAAGAAAAACATCTTCTCCGGCCGCATCCTGGAAATTGAAGGCCTGCCGGATCTGAAAGTTGAACAGGCGTTTGAGCTGTCCGATGCGTCCGCCGAGCGTTCTGCGGCTGGCTGTACCATCAAGCTGGGCAAAGATCCTATCATTGAATACCTCAATTCCAATATCGTGCTGCTGAAGTGGATGATTGCGGAAGGCTACGGCGATCGCCGCACGCTGGAACGTCGTATTCAGGGTATGGAAAAATGGCTGGCGGATCCGCAGCTGCTGGAAGGCGATGCGGATGCGGACTACGCGGCAGTGATCGAAATCGATCTGGCTGAGATCAAAGAGCCAATTCTGTGCGCGCCAAACGATCCGGATGATGCTCGTCTGCTGTCGGATGTGCAGGGCGAGAAGATTGATGAAGTCTTTATCGGTTCCTGTATGACCAATATCGGCCACTTCCGTGCCGCCGGTAAGCTGCTGGACAGCCATAAAGGCCAGCTGCCAACGCGTCTGTGGGTGGCTCCGCCAACCAAGATGGATGCGGCGCAGCTGACCGAAGAGGGCTATTACAGCGTGTTCGGTAAGAGCGGTGCGCGTATCGAGATCCCGGGCTGTTCACTGTGCATGGGCAACCAGGCACGCGTGGCGGACGGCGCGACGGTGGTTTCCACCTCAACCCGTAACTTCCCGAACCGTTTAGGCACCGGTGCGAACGTCTATCTGGCCTCAGCCGAGCTGGCTGCAGTGGCTTCGCTGCTGGGCAAACTGCCGACGCCGGACGAGTATCAGCAGTTTATGGCGCAGGTTGATAAGACAGCGGTGGACACCTATCGCTATCTGAACTTCGATAAGCTGAGCCAATATACTGAGAAAGCCGACGGCGTCATTTTCCAGACGGCGGTCTAAACCTACGATAGCGTTATTCAGAGCCGAATAGCGCTTTCGTAACTCATAAAATCCGGGACTGTTTTCAGTTCCGGATTTTTTATGGGCGTCACTCAGGGCGAAGCCACCCGAAAGGGAAAATAACGAATTCAGTAAAACCCCTTTTTTAAGGTCTGGATTAGTTAATTGATTTTAACCCCCTTTTTTTAATCAGGTAAAAAAGGGGTTTTTATCAGGAACAGGACAATTTCCATGGCAAAACAGGGTGTTAAACTTTTATCGCTACTGTTCACTGCCGTACAGACAGCTTAGAAATCGTGGTATGACGAAAGAGAACACCCCTTCAAGTTCACTGCCGTACCGGCAGCTTAGAAAGTGTTCACGGCAGGATTTTTGATATTTACGAAGTTCACTGCCGTACAGGCAGCTTAGAAATCCATGGTGTCGGCAATGTCCTCTACTAAAAGGTTCACTGCCGTACAGGCGGCTTAGAAAAGAAATGGCAGTAAAACAGAGGGTTGAAAATGGTTCACTGCCGTACAGGCAGCTTAGAAAATAATCGTCATGCCTTCGTTGCTCTGGTACTGGTTCACTGCCGTACAGGCAGATTAGAAAGCCAGGAAAGGCAGAAGCCTCATTCTGTCTCTCTTGCTTTTCATTGCTAAAGTGGAAAAAGTATCCAAAAGGATCTTCAAAGCAACCGCTATCTTGTCCTGTACTCAAAATAAGGAGAAAATTTCGAAGGCCAACGCGCAGTAAATAGAGCTGCATATAAAAATGCCACCCAAAAATAGACGGGGATTTCAAAGTGCAATTAAAAATAAAACATATTTGAATAATATCAGACTCCGCTAATCACAAATCTACTACTGGAAAGCATTACCCAAAATAATGAGACGAAGTCTCATTATGTCTCGAATAATACAGGCCAATGCCTGATGTTCCTTTCAAAGGAAAAGTCGGGTAGTCTGTCAGCAATTTTTCAACGGCAACTTTATTAAAATGCAATCCTGCTCTTATTTTAGGCAGATAGCGAGGCGCAATGAAATTCCTGGCAAGATATTTGGTTATACTCCTGTCTTTTTCTTCCCTTAAGGTGCTTGCCCACACCGATTTAGCAGAAAGTTTAATTAAGGAGGGTGATTATTACGTAGGCGGCGTTTTTGGTAAGCATGATTATAAAAACCATGCCAATGTAAAAATAAAAAGTTTTTACATCATGCAAACAGAGGTCAGCTACGAGTTCTATCAGCAGATCTATCTGTGGGGACAGAATAATCATTATCTGTTTAACCCTGGCTGCAATGGTGCCACCTATGAAGATTGTCGGGCACCTGAATACGAACAGGGAAAGCATCCGGTAACCAATGTGGCATGGGGAGATGCCGTCATTTTCGCTAATGCGCTAAGTGCCTTACAGCACTTGCAGCCGGTCTATCTGACCAATAAAGGCGCTGTTGCCCGTAACAGCGAGGAAACTGACGACCTGCACGAGGATAGTAGCGCGAACGGTTATCGCCTGCCCAATATCACTGAATGGCAGATCGCTGCACGAGGCGGCGAAAAAGCATTAGCTAAAGGCCATTATGGGCAACGTTTCTCCGGTAGCGACAAGGCAGACGAAGTTGCCTGGTATCCACCTTTTAACACCAAAAATTTTGGTACAGCCCGAGTGGGTTCGTTAAAGCCTGATGACGCAGGCATTTATGATATGAGCGGTAACGTCTACGAGTGGGTTAACGATAAAAGCGACGCCGAAGGCGTGACCATGCATTATTTTTGTGGAGGGAGCTATATTGCCCATTCTACCTCTCTGGCCAGCTGCGACAGCCACAGTGCAACATTCACCATGTCCGATATCGGCTTTCGTCTGATCAGGAAGGGTGGCAATGAATAAATTTTTCATGGCAGCGCTGCTCTTTTCAGGGCAGGCCTTCGCCAGCCCTGAAGAGATGCTATTAAAAAATGGCGAAAATATTGTCGATATCAACTCAGATGGCATAAAAGACATTATATTTATCGCCAACTACGACAATAACACCTCGCATCCCAGTCGAACCATGAACGTTTTTATAAGTAATAAGCAGGGGGATTACAATAGTATTCCCTGTCCGCAGGCCAGCGGATTTACCTGGGCGGACGTTAGCCTTTCTGCTTCCGGCGTTAAAATTTATGATTATAAACTGGTTAACTATCAAAACCGCTATTTTATGGTCAGTGCGGAAAAAGCAGACATCGATAAAAGTGGCGACATTGCCGATTCTGCTCCGGTCAGAATAAATCGCTATGTTATAGCGCAGGACGAAAGCGATCCGGGTATTCCTGCTTTTCAATGGCGCCTGGCCGGAAGTTATATAACCGAGAAAAAGTTTGAAGATGTGACCGACGCGCTTAAAAAGCTCAATATGGATGATTTTAAATGAAAGCGATAGGCATAGTGGCAATACTGTTTACCGTAACTTGCCATGCCGGTAGTGCTGGCGTGAGCCAGCATTATAAAACGGCAATACAGCAGGCATTAGATAACCAGCCGCCGCTTTGTCTTGGCGAAAAAACCTGGCCTGCCGTTACCTATGCGCGGGGCTACAGCTGGATAAATGCAAAAATGGAGGCGTTAAAAGAGGCCGGCCTGATCGCTAAAAACAAAACAGGCGGAAAAATAGAGTGGAAGTTGACCGCCTACGGTCAAAAAGCGTTTAACGAGTCCGGCGACTTTTGCTACGGCAAGTTTAAAGTCGGTAAAGTAACCGATATCAATCATACCGATGAGGAGACGGTAACCGTTGATTTTACCTATACGCTGGGCGCCTTGCCCGCATGGGCTAAAAATAAAGCTGTCAGGGTAGCCTACACCGATTTGGATAATGACCTGATGGGCATCGGTCGGGCCAGGTATGAAATTATTTTCAGAAAAGCGCGCTCGGGCAAACTGAGAGTGCTTTCGCCTCCTTCTCAGTTGGATCTGCTTTATTAAAGACGAGTTTATTACCTGCTCTGGTGTGCTTACCGGACGGTTTTCGCTTAATGTGCTTCCTGCCCGCACGGCTACCCGGGTACGCGGCGATCCTCTTCAGGAGATCGTCGTTTCATTTCTTCTCTCTTCCCTTTTCTTTGGCCTTTATACTGCGATAATAGAAGAGTAACCCGTTCACAGGAACGGGCCGGCGGACACGGCAGGGTGAAGCCGCAACCCGGTAAGGTCAGAGGACAGCAGTATGGAATATGAATTTTTACGCGACGTTACCGGCACGGTAAAGGTCCGCATGTCGATGGGGCACGAAGTCATCGGCCACTGGTTTAATGAAGAGGCAGCGGATAATTTAACGCTGCTGGATGAGGTAGAAGCCGCCGTTATTGATGTTAAAGGCACCGAGCGTCAGTGGCAGCGCGTGGGCCGCGAATATACGATCTGGCTGGATGAAGAGGAAGTGATCGTACGCGCTAATCTGCTCAGCATCGAAGGCGACGAGATGGAAGAGGGGATGAGCTATTACGATGAAGAGAGCCTGTGCTTTTGCGGCGTCGAAGATTTTCTGGCGGTCATTGCCGCCTACCGCAATTTTTTGCAGGGGCGCTAACGAGATTGCCCGCGTCACGCCGTTGCAAAGCCTGACCGATATCATTGCCGACGTGCTACTGAGCGAACGGGAAGTGAAAACGCTGAGCGGGCAGCCTTTTACGCTAACGCTGGCGAAACCCTGAGCAAAACGGGCTGCCCGAAGGCCGCCCGTCAGTGAAACCTACCGCGTCCGGCTTACAGCGTTTTAAAGCCAACCGAGGGAATATTGCGGCCGTAGTAAATTTCCCGCATCTCTTTCCACAGAAGATCGGTAATACGCTTGTGTTCTTGCGGCGTCAGATCTTCCGGGTGGGTATTAAAGAGATAATGTTTTAAATCAAACTCTTTCAGCAGCATCTTGGTATGAAAAATGTTTTCCTGATAGACGTTAACGTCCATCATGTCATACATCGACTTCATATCTTCCGACATAAAATTCTGAATGGAATTGATTTCGTGATCGATAAAGTGCTTCACGCCGTTCACGTCGCGGGTAAAGCCGCGTACGCGATAGTCGATGGTGACGATATCCGATTCCAGCTGGTGGATAAGATAATTCAGCGCTTTCAGCGGCGAAATCACGCCGCAGGTAGATACCTCGATATCCGCGCGGAAGGTGCAAAGCCCGCCTTCCGGGTGGCTTTCCGGATAGGTGTGCACGCAGATATGGCTTTTATCCAGATGGGCCACCACCGAACCCGGCAGCGGGCCCGGATGCTCTGATTTATCAATGTCTTTGGGATCGATCGGTTCTTCACTGACCAGAATGGTGACGCTGGCGCCCTGAGGCTCATAGTCCTGGCGCGCGATATTCAGCACGTTGGCACCGATAATCGAGCAGGTTTCGCTAAGGATCTCCGTCAGACGGTTGGCATTGTACTGCTCATCAATGTACGCAATGTAGCCGTCACGCTCCGCATCGGTATTCGCGTAACAGATATCGTAGATACAAAAACTCAGGCTTTTCGTCAGGTTGTTGAAGCCATGTAGTTTAAGCTTTTGCAATTTCGTTCACCCCCTTAAAATGCCCGGTTATTCAGCCAGGGCATTCAACAGATATTGCGGCAGGGCAAAGCTGCCGGTATGGATCGCCGGATTGTAATAGCGACAGCTCAGGCCTGCCTGCTGATAACGCGCCGTAAGCGTGGTCGTCTCCAGCTGGCGCAGCGCCGGGTTGTCACTTGCCCAGGCAAAAGTCATGATGCCGCCGTAATAGGTCGGTACGGCCGCCTGGTAAAAGCTGACGTCGCGGAAAGAGTGGCTCAGCTTGCGATGGCTGTTGACCGCCTCATCCTGCTGCAAAAAGCAGACGCCATTCTGCGCCACAAAAATGCCGTTTTCATTGAGGCAGCGCCGACATCCTTCATAAAACGCCGAGGTAAACAGGCTTTCACCTGGCCCAATCGGATCGGTACAGTCGGAAATAATGACGTCGAATTTTTCATCGCAGTGACGGACAAAGTTGACGCCGTCATCGATCACCAGTTTGAAACGCGGATCTTCATAGGCGCCGGCGTTGTGATTAGGCAGATACTCTTTGCAAAACGTCACTACGCCCGCATCGATCTCCACCATGGTGATTTGCTCAATGTCTTTATGACGGCTGACTTCACGCAGCATGGCGCCGTCGCCGCCACCGATAATCAACACACGCTTTGCCGCCCCGTGCGCCAGCAACGGCACGTGGGTCATCATTTCGTGATAGATAAATTCATCGCGCTCGGTGGTTTGCACCACGCCGTCCAGCGCCATCACGCGGCCAAAGGCGGCGTTTTCGAAGATTATCAAATCCTGATGATCGGTTTTCTCAT
>NZ_DALZCD010000143.1:0-10788 GCF_031978025.1 Erwinia sp. | reverse complement strand
GTCCTGTCGGGCGAAGCCGTCACGTTAGCGAAAGCTGGCTCTGAACTCTTTTAACCGGGACAGCGTATGACCGAGCGACATATTGTCATTATTGGCGGCGGCTTTACCGGTACGGCGCTGGCGATCCATCTTGCCCGGCTGGGCGACGAGCGGCTAAAGGTAACGGTAGTCGAACCCCGCGCGCAGCTGGGCCAGGGCGTTGCCTACAGCACGACCGATCCCGCGCACCGTATCAATGTCCCCGCAGCCCGGATGCAGCTTTCCGCAGCGGAAGAGGGGGATTTTGCGCGCTGGTATCAGCAGTCCGGTGCAGAGAAGCAGGATGCCGCCGCCTGTTGGCATGACGGCAAAGTCTATCCGCAGCGTGCCTGGTTTGGGGCCTACGTGGCGGAAAAATTTTATCAGGCTGCCCAATCCGGCGTCAGGCTCGAGCACTGTCAGGATCGGGCCGTGGCGCTGCGTGACGGGCGCGTGACGACGGCTTCCGGCAAAATATTGCGGGCGGATGACGTGGTGCTGGCGATCAGCCATCCGCCGCCTGCCGTACCGCACCTTGTGCAACAGGCGCTGACCGGCCATCCGGGGCTGATTGCCAATCCCTGGCATCCGCAGGCGCCGGAAGCGATCAATGCGAACGATCGGGTGGCGATCGTGGGGACGGGCCTGACCATGGCCGACATGGTCGCTTCGCTTTCGGCGCGCGGGCACCACGGCCCGGTGACGGCTTTTTCAAGGCGGGGTCAGCTGCCGCGCGATAACGTCAGCGGTGACTATGCGCCCCGTTTACTCGATTATCGGCAGGCACCCCTTACCGCGCATGGCTGGCTGCGGCGGGTGCGTCAGGAAGTGACTCAGGCGGCAGCTGAAAACCAGCCCTGGCAGCTGGTGCTGGATGATATCCGCGCGCATGCGCAGCAAATCTGGCAGAGACTGCCGTTACGAGAGCAGCGCCGCTTTCTGCGTCATTTACGCTCCTGGTGGGACGTCCATCGTTACCGTATTGCGCCGCAGGTCAGCCAGGCGCTGCAGGCCTGGCAACACAGCGGGCAGCTGCGCGTGCTGGCCGCAAGGCTGGTCGCCGTAGAGGCGCAGGGGCGGCAGATTGTGCTGAGATTACGGCCGCGAAAAGGCCCCGAAACGTCTCTTATCGTCGACAAACTGCTTATCACTACCGGTCCGGCGCACAATGCGCTGCTGACCAGTGACGCATTGCTCAACCAGCTGGCCGGGGAAAAGATAATCCAGGCAGATCCGCTGGCGTTGGGCATTCTTGTTGACGCGCAGTCGCGCACGGTAAACCACCAGGGCGAAGCCAATCCGCATTTGTATGTGGTAGGGCCAGCCGCGCGCGGGCGCTTTGGCGAACTGATGGGCCTGCCCCAGGTGGCGGAGCATGCCGAAGCGGTGGCCCGTCACCTGACGGGCGCTGCACCGTTAACGCCCTGACGAGGCCCCAAGCCGGCGGTGCTTTATCAAGACGGGCCGGACGAGAACGCCCTTAGCCCGCCCCGAACCTGCTGTCAGCTCACCTTTTATCACAGAGGGGCAGGCAGGCCGCATCGGCCAACGGCTGCGGGCCTGCTACATACGCACGCGACGGGACAGCGCCACCACCAGCAGCATCAGCACGGTCACCATAATAAAAGCGACCGGCAACGAGCTGAGATGGGCAACAAAGCCAATGGTCGCCGGGCCGGCCAGCACGCCGATATAGCCGAGCGTAGTGACGGCCGGTACGGCCGCGGCCTGCGGCATACTTTTCTGCCTGCCAATGGCGGTAAACATGACCGGCACGATGTTGGCACAACCGATGCCGATCAGCATATAGCCGACCAGCGCAACCTGCCAGGAAGGAACAAGTACCGGCAGCGCCAGGCCGACGGCAGCGGTAAGCGCGCCCACCACCACCACTCTTTCACGGCCAAAGCGGGCCACGATACGATCGCCGGTCAGCCTGCCTACGGTCATTGCTGTAGCAAAGCAGGCGAAGCCCACCCCTCCCAGCGTGTCCGGCATGGCGCGGTGCTCGGTCAGGAATACCGCGCTCCAGTCCAGCACCGTGCCTTCCGCCAGGAACACGGCAAAACAGATCGCACCAATCGTCAGCACGGCGCCGTGCGGCAGAGCGAAGGGCGGACCTTCCGGCGGGTTGGCATAGGTCAGCAGGCCGCGAAAGCTGTAGCCCAGCAGCAGCAGCGAGAACACGGCAGCCGCCAGGCTGGCGGCAAAAGGGGAAAGCCCGCTTGCCATCAGGCCACTGACCGCGGCCGCGCCAACAATACCGCCCAGGCTGTAAAAACCGTGAAAGCCGGACATCATCGGTGCAGGCGCCGCTTTCTCCACCAGGATTGCCTGCACGTTCATCGCGCAGTCGGTGGTACCCACGCCCATGCCGAATACCAGCAGCGCCAGCGCCAGCAGGATGGGACTGGGGATAACGGAGAGCAAAGGCAGCATCAGACAGAAGGCCAGCGTCGCGACGGTCATCACCGCCCGGCAGCCAAAGCGCGTTGTGAGATGGCCGGTCATCGGCATCGCCACCAGCGCGCCCACGCCCAGGCAGAGCAGCAGCATCCCCAGCGTACCGTCATTCACGCCGGTATTCATTTTGGCGAAAGGCACCAGCGCGGACCAGCCTGCGGTGGCGAAACCCGCGACGAAAAACATGGCTCGCGTGGCGTTTTGCTCACGTTTGGCGGGCGTTGCGCCAGCGGTCTGGTGCAGCGTATCGGCATGGTCAGGCATGAGTGGTCATACTCCGAATGGGATAAAGTGTCAGTTTAAGATAGACAAAATTTGCGAATGAAGGCGAGGACAACCGCTGGCGATAACGCTGCCGCCGGCTTCAGGCCTTCCGCCATCCGCGGTAGTAACTACGCCGCCTGCCTGTTCAATCAGCGGGATCAGCGCCACGATGTCATACGGCTGAAGGGCGAACTCAACGCAAATATCAATTTTACCGGCGGCCAGCATCGCCATGGCGTAGCATTCGCCGCCATAGCGGGTCATCAACACGGCGTCAGCCAGATCGTCAAAATGCAATGCTGTCCGGCTCAGCGATTCCGGCGAGGTGGTGTGCAAAATAGCCTGATCCAGCGAGATGTTTCGCCGGGTTTGCAGGGGAACCTTGCCATAAGACCCTTCAGCCCAGGCCTGCGCGCCGTCGGCGTAAAAACGCTCGCCGGTAAAAGGCTGGCTCATCATGCCCATGACCGCGCGCTGTTGATGCAGCAGACCGATTAAGGTGCCCCAGACCGGCAGGCCGCAGAGAAACGGGCGAGTGCCGTCTACCGGATCCAGCACCCAGCAAGGCGCCTGATCCTCGCCCTGACTCAGGCCAAACTCTTCACCCAGAATGGCATGCGCAGGATAGCGTTGCGCGATCAGTGCTCGCAGCGCTTTTTCCGCCTCGCGGTCAGCCAGGGTAACCGGGTCAAAACGAAATCCCTCTTTAGGCTTACTGCTGACGGCAAGATTTTCGCCGCTGCGAAAGCGTGGCAGGGTTTGCCGGTCAGCCACGTCGGCCAGTTCATGCAGAAAAGCGATATCGGGCAGCTTCATGGGGCGACTCCTCGGGTAAGGGGAAGTTGACAACCTCTGAACGACTGATAGTGTATGCTGTATTGTGCACTTTTCAAGGCTATTTAAGAGGTTTTATGCTCGATTATGCGGCTTTCCCTCAGCAGCGGCAAACCCTAATCCGACAGCAACTGCTGGAAAAGGGGCGGGTGGTCTGCGCAACGCTGGCCGAACAGCTAAACGTCTCCGAACATACCGTGCGTCGGGATCTTCAGGAGCTGGCGCGCGAAGGGGTTTGTAAAAAAGTCTATGGCGGCGCGGTCAGCGTGCTGGCTTCTCCGGGCGATCTGCTGGCCCGCACTGAAAAGAACAGTGCGGAAAAAGCCCGGCTGGGGCTGGCCTGTAGTCGCCTCGTTAACCCGCAGAGCGTGATATTTATCGACGCGGGATCCACTAACCTGGCCTTCGCCCACGCGCTGTCGCCGGATGTGGCGCTGACGGCGGTGACCCATTCGCCTCTTATCGCGGCGGCGTTGATGAAGCTGCCGCGCTGTGAGGTGATTATGATTGGCGGCCGCCTGCACAAAGCAACGGGCGGCAGCCTGGGGATCACCGCTTTTTCGCAGATCCAGGACATTCGTTTCGATCAACTTTTTCTGGGCGGCTGCGCGCTGGACAGCGAAGAGGGCTTAACGGGATTTGATTACGAAGACGTAGAGTTTAAAAAAGCGCTAAAAAGTCGCAGTGAGGAAATTATCGTGGCCGTAACCCGGGAAAAAATCCCCGGCGTGGCGCGCTATACCGTGGCAGCCTGTGAAGAGCTGACGCAGCTGGTGGTGGAAGCCGATCTGCCGGCGGAGACACTGGCGGCCTTCCGAGAAAAAGGCGTGTCTCTGGTACACCCTTAATCTGCCAGGCTACGCCGTACGCCTTCTTACCCGCGCAGGCAGGTAAATGTGGGGCGTCTCCGTTAGCTTGCCGTCAATCAGGCCGGTCAGCGTTTCAAAACAGTGCCAGGCAAGCTGGCGATTATCCTGCATAACGGTATCGATTTTTACCGACAGCGCGTCATAAAGATAATGGTCATCAAAGCTGCATAGCCTGATCGGTGCAGTCAGTAAATTGTGCTGGCTGAGATAGCGGAGTACGCCTTCCTGCAGCCCGCAGGCGGCACAGAACAGCGCCTGCGGCACGCGGCCCAGGCGCATAACCAGTTCGGCAAACATCTCGTAGCCCGAGCTGGCATTGTAATGGCCGTGCAGGATCCAGTCTGGCTGCACCGCCAGACTGGCCTGCGCCAGCCCCTGACGAAAACCGGCCAGGCGATCGCGCGTGGGGGAAATGCGCGGCTGACCGCCAAAAAAGTAAAATTCTTCCACTTCTTTGGCAATCGGCTCGACCAGCGTCGCCGTAGAGACAATCGACTCTGAGATGACCAGCGGCAGCATAGATTCGCCCAGGTGGCGGTCGAACAGCAGCACCGGCAGCTGGCGGCTGAGCTGTTGATATTCGCTGTCGTTCAGCTGGCTGGAGGCCACAATCAGTCCGTCGACCTGACGCTGGATCAGGTTATTGACCGCCAGCGTTTCCTGGCTGCTGTTTTCGTCGGTGCAGGCGATTAAAAGCTGTAAACCGGCATCGCGGCACAGCGTTTCCAGCGCGTGGGAAAACGTGGCGAAGCCGTGGTTGGTCATTTCCGGCACCACCAGCCCAATGGTATGGCTGCGCGAGTTGTTCAGCGCCCGCGCGTGAATGCTGGGCTGATAATGCGTCATCTGCGCGATTTCCATCACCCGCTGGCGGGTCGCTTCAGCCACGCGCAGCTCTTTGCCCCGGCCGTTCAGTACCAGACTGGCGGTGGATTTGGACACGCCAGCCATGCTGGCGATATCGTTAATGGTGACGCGTTTCGGCTTATTCACAGGCATTCATATCAGGGGAGTAAGCGCATCATACTACCATGCCTGAACGGAGTTGCCAGTAATCGACGCTCAGGCTGGCTTCGCCCTGCCAGACAACTTTGGGCGTAGCCTGCGGGAAATAGCGTGCGGACATCACGCCTTCGCCGTCGTTGATAAAGATCTCAATGCTGGAGCGATCGCAGAGGATTTGCAGCCGCGAAACATCGCCTGTCCAGTAGCGATATTCTGCTTCACCGCTGCGCAGGTTGCGGCGGGACAGCGTCAGGCCGCTCTCGTCGCAAACCAGCGTCAGCGCCTCGCCGAAGCAGGCCGACCAGCGACCCGTCGACTGCACAACCAGTTCGGCGTGCTCGACCGGCAGCGCTGGCAGAGAAGCGGCCGTCTGCTGATAGCACACTCGCTGCTGGCGCAGCTGCTGCAGTTCACGCGCGGGGCGCTGCATCAGCCGTCCCTGTTCCAGCGTTAGCTCGCGCGGGCAGGTCATAATATGTATCCAGCCTTTGGCCGTGGTCGGCTGTAACAGTTCCTCTGCGTCCGGCACGCCCATCCAGCCGAAAAGCAGTCTGCGTCCGTCATCACCGGCCGTGGTTTGCGGCGCATAAAACTCAAAGCCGAGGTCCAGTTCGTGGAACTCTCCGTGTGGAAAGTGAGCTGCCGCATAATCCAGGCTGCCGATAAAATAACCGCTCTGGTGGGCATTAAGCCACTTTTTCTCCTGGGCAGGCAGGCCCTGCGGACAGACCAGCAGCACGTCTTTATCGCCCAGCGCAAACAGGTCAGGGCATTCCCACATATAGCCGAAGTCGCCCAGACCGTTAAGGTGCGACCCGGCAATTTCGCCCAGTAGCGCCCATTCATGCAGCGAGTCGCTGCTGTACAGCAGTACTTTTCCCTGTTCTGCGAGGTTTTGCGCGCCGAGCACCATATACCAGCGATTTTGATGTCGCCAGACCTTAGGATCGCGCACGTGGCCGGTGTAGCCGGTCGGCAGACTAATAACCGGGCCAGCTTTGGTGACATCGCCAGAGCGGTCGACCGTCGCCAGACATTGCCAGGCGGTACGACCCTGAGCAAACTTCACGTTGCCGGTATAGAACAGCGTCAGCGTGCCGTTGTGATCGACAGCCGAGCCTGAGTAGCAGCCGTGGCTTTCATATTCTTCGGCTGGAGCCAGCGCCAGCGGCTCGTGCTGCCAGTCGATCAGGTTAGTCGACCGCCAGTGCCCCCAATACTTGGCCCCGTGCGCGCAGGCCAGCGGATTCCACTGATAAAAAAGATGCCACTCGCCCTGAAATTGGATAAAGCCGTTGGGATCGTTCATCAGGCCGGTCTGCGGCGAAAGATGCCAGGCCGGGCGATACGGATCGTCGCCGGTTTGCCTGTTCATCACCGCTTTCAGCGCGCGATTAATCAGCTTTGCTTCGCTCATGCTTTGTCCTCAACGTTATATTTCAGCAGCAGAGAAAGGATAAAGGCGGTGCCGAAGGCCAGCGCCATGCCGATGATATAAGAGAGCAGCGAGCTGGTCTGGACGATAGCCATACCCGGCAACGCAGTAAGGCCGACGGCCGTCATCCCTACGTGCATCAACACCACAAAAGCCCCGCCCACCGCGCCGCCGACGATCCCGGCGATAAAAGGCTTCATAAAGCGCAGGTTAACACCAAAAATAGCCGCTTCCGTAATCCCTAACAGTCCGGAAAGCGCGGAGGGCAGGACGATACTGCGAATTTTCACGTCGCGCGTTTTAAACCAGACCGCGAGGCAGGCACCCGCCTGAGCCACATTAGCCATCGACCAAATCGGCAGCAGGAAATTGACGCCGATAGCGGGATTCCCCAGCAGGCCCGCCTCGATAGCATGAAAGCTGTGATGCACGCCGGAGATAACAATCACCGAGTAAAGTCCGCCGAACAGTAACCCGGCCAGCCAGCCAGCGTGGGTAATCAGCGTGCTTAATACCAGCGAAATGCCGTCGCCAAGCGCGCGACCGGCCGGCCCGATCACCAGCATGGCGACAAAACCGGCGATAATCACCGTTAAAAACGGCGTCAGAATAATATCCAGCGCGTTAGGGATGATCTTACGCAGCTGTTTCTCCACCAGGCTCATAAACCACACTGCCAGCAGGACCGGGAAAACGGTGCCCTGGTAGCCGACCATGGCGATATTCAGACCGAAAAAGTCCATCGTGTGCACGCCACCCGCCACTCCCCAGGCGTTGGTCAGCGCCGGATGGGTCAGAATGCCGCCGAGCGTCGCGCCCAGGTAAGGGTTGCCGCCGAACTCGCGGGCGGCGGTAAAGCCAATCAGGATCGGCAGGATAATAAACGCCGCCGAGCTGAACATATCCAGCATCACAAACAGCGCGCTTCCCGCATTGACCCAGCCGTAGGTTTTCATCATGCCCAACAGGCCCATCAGCACGCCTGAGGCGACAATTGCCGGGATGATGGGCACAAAGATATTGGAGAGCAGTCGCGCAATACGCTGTGCCGGATTCAGCTTGCGGGCGGCCACCGAGGCCGCCTCGCTTTTGCTTGATTCACCGATCCCGGCGGTCTGGATAAAAGCGGCGTGCACTTTATTAACGATGCCGCTGCCGAAAATCACCTGCATCTGACCGGCGTTCTGGAAGCAGCCTTTTACGCCTTCCAGCTCGCCGATCGCTTTTTTATCCGCCAGGCTGTCGTCTACCAGCACCAGTCTTAAACGAGTGGCGCAGTGAGCGGCAGAAGCGATATTTTCCCGGCCGCCGAGCAGCGGCAGCAGCTGGCGGGCAATCTGTTCAAAATTCATGTGTTTCCCCTGAAAGTGTTGGATCAGAACCACGTTTCCATCTGTACGCCAAAGTTCCATTCACCGCCGGCAGTAAAGCCGCTGGTACCGAAAGCGTCATCGCTGGCGTAGCGATCTAACGCTTTGTCCCAGTCCATCCAGCTGACGAAGAAGCGAATTTCCGGACGGCTAAGGAAATTGCCGATATCGCCAGGCTTGAAGGTAGGCGCGAAGGTGAGTTTGTAGAAGCCGCCGCTGACGTTCTGGCGACTTTTAAAGCCCTGAGGATCGAGATCCATATACTGATAGCTGCCCTCGTAAGCCAGCATAAAGTTTTCGTTAATGGCCTGAAGCACACGGGCATTGGCGGTCACCCAACGGTAGCTGTCGCCTGAGAGATAGCGATCTTTGCTCTGCTGCGCGAGCAGGGCCGGGGCCAGGCTCCAGGTTTGATTAAGCGGGGTCATGCCGTAAGAGGCCAGACGCCAGGTATTGGCACGCTCGGTAAGGTTGCCATCGGAGCCGATGCCTTTCACTTCGGCACCTAAGCCGTGGCCGTAAAGCAGCGCCGTTTTTGACTGGCCTTCACGCAGGCCGTAGAAGCTGTCGCCGTGCCAGGCAAGCATGGCGTGGACGCCGCTATCGCCCGCGTTATCGCTGCGCACGGCGGTATTAACACGCTCGTCGTTATCTTTAGCGCGCAGACCGCTGAGCATAAACTGCAAGGGGCCGCTAAAGGTGTTAGCGGTGACAATGTAGTTCTGAATGGTGTTATCGATGGTTTCAATATTGCCAAAGTTACGACCATAGAGGGAAAAGTTGCTTTTCAGGTCGTCCGCCCAGCGCACGTCATAGATCCCGCCGCCCGTCCCGGCCAGAAAGACCACATCGGAATCCAGCCAGTGAATATCGAAATTGTCGCGGTCGAACCGTTTCCCTGCCCACAGGGTGCTGTTAGCAAAAACGCCGTTAAAGGTCGGCAGGCTGCCCAACTCCACAAAAGCCTGGCGGATATTGAGGTCGCTGCTGTCCGCCGTCCAGTCGTTGTAGTCGCGCTGGCCGTCCGCCAGCATCACCTTGAAGCGGGTAGTCGCGCCATTCGCCAGCTGCGTTTTGTGCTCCATGTTTATTTCAACATAGGTATTGTTTTCATTGCCAAGACGACCGACCGCGCCGCCGGTTTCGCCTGCTGGCGTCAGGTAAGGGCCGCTTTGGGTTGAGGAAGCCGAATCGTTCATAATCAGCCCGGAACGGGCATAGGCGTGAAACTCAAAACCGTCCGCGAGGGTTTTTTCCGCAGGTCTGGCCGCCTGCGGCTGGTCGGCTGGCATCGGCGCAACCGGCGGCTGCGGGCCAGCCACCACGGCCGGGGCCTGTGCAGAACCCTGCCGAATGGCGGGGGGATTCTGAACAGCAGGAGCGGAGGAGGACGTCGCTGCACTGGCAGAATTTGTCTGATTCTGTGCCAGCCGCTGCTCTGCCTGACGGGCGCGTCGTTCGGCCTCATCGGCACGGTGTTCTGCTTTTTGCAGCCTTGCCTCGAGCTGATTCAGGCGTCGTTCAACGGCGCTGAGATCGCTGTCGGCCTGGCTGACTTGAGGAAGAAACAGCGCCGCCGTTACGGCCAGCGCAAGAGGGTTTATTTTTATCATCCGCCATTCTCCAGAGGGTTTACCGTTTAGCTAAACCGGTTCGATTGGGAGAGTAGAGAACGGCGACGACCCTGACAAAGGATTTTTTCGTTACGATTTCGTTATTGTGACGGACCCGGCATTTTGCAGCTGTTTGGCGTAGGGCAGTGCGGTCATGGCTCCTTTGGCGGTAGTGGCCAGCGCGCCACACTGTTGTGCCAGCTCGACAGCCGCCGCAAGATCGCGGGGGTGTAAAGGGTCTGCTTCGCGCATCAGTCCCGCCAATAAACCCGCGACAAAAGCGTCGCCCGCGCCAGTGGTATCAACAGCCTGAACCTTTGATGCGTTAAACCTGCGCTGTTCGCCCTGATGACAGACAATCACGCCTTCTTCCCCCAGGGTAACCAGTAGCAGAGCCGGACGGAAGCGGGCAGTGAATGAGGCCAGTCCGGCCTGGGTTTCCTGTTCGCCGGTTAACAGCTGTAGCTCGTCCAGTGAAAGCTTGATCACATCCGCCACCGCGAAAGCCCGATCGACGACCTCACACATTTCCTTATGGTCGTTCCAGAAATCCTCCCGCAGGTTTGGATCGAAGCTGACCCAGCCTCCGGCAGCGTGAAGCCGGTCGACGGCCGCAAACACCGCGCTGCGTGACGGCTCAGCGCTAAGGGCTATCGAGCAGAAGTGCAGGGCTTCGCCCGAGGCAAACCCGGGCAGATCATCCGGCGTTAAGAAGAGATCGGCCGCCGGACGCACCATGAAGGTAAAGGTTCGTTCGCCCTGTTTATCCAGACCCACCACCACGGTAGAAGTACGCTGCTGCGGCAGCTGGCGCATAAAATCCGTATTTACCCGCTCCTGGCGCAGCACATCCTGCAAAAAAGCGCCAAAGGGATCGTCGCCCACGCGTCCGATAAAGCCGCTGTCGCCGCCCAGGC
>NZ_DALZCD010000142.1:0-10844 GCF_031978025.1 Erwinia sp. | reverse complement strand
CTCTAAATTCAACCGTACCGCTGCGTTTGATGGCCTGAATTAACGCCTACGTTTGTGGCTCTGACAGGCGCAAATGCCGATCCGTTGCCGTTATGTCGCCCACAGGCTGGCCATCAATCCATAACGTCAGTTTTTGTACTGGTTTTTCGTTTTCTCTGTCTTCCGCCAGGAGCACCTCGCCAGCGGTCACCGTGTTCGCGCCAGCCGTGCGCGTCAGCAGCACGCCCCCCACATTCTCTTGTTTACTGGCGCCGCCGATACGGCAGGTTAAGGTGTTATCACAAGCCACCGACCACGCCTTATGATAAAAAGAGACGCCGCTTTCCTGAGCAGCAAGCGGGGCGGCAAGCGCTACCGTAATGACTGTCAGCTTTTGAAAAAAATTCACGTTGCTTCCTGTTTTCTGAATGTAGTAGGTAAACATCATAACTGGCTCATAAGCCGGATATGAGGCTTCGGATGGGGCTCGACGATGCCTGATAAATTAGTCTGCTATCGCGCCACCTGCTCTTTATTACTGCGCAATTTAACCAGTACCTGGTACAGTTGGCCAACGGAGAGATCGCGGATAACAGGCGGCGGAATACCGCGCAGCCGCCTGCAAAGATAAGTCAGACCTGAGAAGTCGTAGCCTTCGCCGTGGAAAAGGTATTCGTTTTCTGCCAGCGAAAATGTCTGCCGAAAGCCGCCGCTTTCCGCGGGAAAATTAACGCCAAAAAATTGCTCTGCTTCTTCCAGAAGCGCCATGCCATCATCGCCGCTAATATGCAGATCTTTTTCCAGCCAGGTATTTTCATCAATCGTTTTACGCTTCCATCCTGAAAACTCGCGTACAAATGCGATGACTTCTGCTAATGAAGGTTTCATTTCATCATGCTCGCTAAGGCAGGCTGGCCCGGTCATTTTATCTTCGCCACACCGTCATTTTCTGTCATTCAACCAGGGGATTAGCTTCTTTTACGGCAGCAAGAAAACTGGCGAAATGCCGATTAAACAGGGTGGAGTGATGAAGGACGCTGAACTCCCTGCCCGTTTTATCAGGCGTAGTGACGTAACGAACCCGCCATATTCTGCGGTTGCTGGCCGGGGTTCCGCTGACCTGAATCCTGATAATCTTTTCCAGTGGCATTTGACCTTCACCTGCTGAGAAAAAAGTACTGTCACCATCTTCCATGTTCATTTCCAATTTTTAATATCGACGTAGTCGCCGAAATCTTTTCCCTCTCTCTTAAGCTTCTTTATCAAAGATCGGCCAGCAGCAATATATGACAGGCAAGATGGCAAACGCTAACGGCAGCCATTTGCAAATAAAGGGGAAAAGCTGGTGCATATAAATTACCTGAATCAGGCAAGATTTTCTTATTATATCGAAGAAGGGATGACGCTGTTATCCGTTTTTACCGTATTAGCCAGTGTTTGCTTCTGGCCTTGTGCGCGAGCCAGGCGCCCGTATTAACAGGCGCTGGCTCCGGCTCATCAGTGCCAACGTCCGGAAGTTAAGGCTTTTCTGCCCACTGCGCCAGCAGCTGCGCCAGCCTTTCCTGAACCGCGTCCTCCGGCTCAGCGCATTGGGCGTTTTCCAGCAGCGCCAGGGTTTCCGCAGGCAGCAACGCCTGGGGCCAGGCTTCCAACGCGTTCAGCGCCATATGGCGGTTACGCGTCACCGGGCTTTTTAAACCTGTCCGGATCAGCCTCCAGCCCTGGCCCGGGAAACGGTGTAAATCCTGCAGGATAAAATCGAGCGCCGAATGCTGCCGATACTGCGGCCCCAACCCCAGGGATTTCTGCGGCCCGGAAGCAATGGCGGCCAGATCCAGCTCTTTTTCCGCCAGCGCAATAACCTTTGCGATGTAATCTGGATTATCGGTCTGCATCAGCTGATACCAGAGGTCTCTTTCAGGCTGTTCACGGTGCCGCTGATAAAGGGTCGGCCAGGGATCGCCGCCCTGCGCTCTGCAAAGCTGCAGCGCCGTATGAAAAATCATATCGTCATCATCACGCAGTCCGGCCTCAATCAGCGCGGGCCATGCGGGTAAGGCCTGAATGTGCTCGCACTGCGCTATCAGACGCTGTCGTTCGGCTTCGTCAGCAAACTCTTCTTCACGCGCCAGCCTGCCGATTTCTCCTGCCACCTCATAATGCAGCAGGTCGGCCGTTGTGCCGGGCACGATATGCGCGAGGTAACGCTCGCAGGCCAGCGCGGCAAAGGAATAGGCCCGCATATCCGGACCGGGCTGACCCACGATCATGCCACGTAAAATTTCAGCCGCGCCCTTAAGCAATTCCGCATCAACCTCGCCGTCCAATGCCTCATGCAGCCGTCCGTGCTCCGCACAGTGCCAGGCGGTATATTCCACCATTACGCCATTGCTATAGCCTTCTCTTAACAGCCACTGACGGACGGTTTCATTTGGGGCTTCCGGCAGGCGTTCGATCAGCTGGATACGTCCCCAGCCCGCCGTACGCTTTGCCAGCGCCAGCCACTCCAGCGCAAACTCCTCCGGCGGCAGGATAGCCCGCATCGCCACCACGGCGTAAAGAGTAAACTCATCGTGGCTGCCCAGCGTTCGCAGCAGGTTAATGCTTTGCTGATACGGAAAAAAAGCCAGCAGCGCCATGGCGAGCTTCACTACCTGACGGTCCGGCGATCGCGTGACCAGAAAGACCACCAGCGCCCGCAAACGGCGGGCATCAAGGGCTTCAGAAGTCGCCATCATCGCCAGCAGATTGTCGATAAAATTCAGCGGTGTCTCCTGTTTTGCCAGTTGATACAGCGCCTGCATATTTTTACTGCTGCTCCGCCGCAGAACGTTGATTATCGCCTGCATCACCTCAGCCGCTTTTTCTTTCTCGTTGCCCTGCGCAATATGATGACCAAAGGCTCCGTCCAGCGCGCCCGGTGCCCAGCGCAACGTCTCCTCATCCTGCCGGAAGGCAGGCTCGTCCGGCAACGTTTGTGCCGCTTCGGGCAGCACGCCCGTTTCTTCCGACCACTGCGCCAGCCAGTTAAAGGCGGAACACTGCTCTGTCGGCCACACGACCGGAAAACGCTGTTCGTCAGGCTGACGAAAAATGTTAGCGATCCATTCTTTCACGGTGTATTCCCTTTTTTATGCCGTGCCCAGCACGGTTTTCATCAGTAGTGCATCCAGGTCGCGGCAGTCGCGCCGTTTGCTGTCGGGCAGATCTTCGCTGATGCGGTTCTCGTCCAGCTGCTGACGGATAAATGCATGGATGCGATCCAGTCGCTCGCCGTATTCCGCTTCGCCTGCACGCTGCTTACGTGCCAGTAGCAGATCAATTTCGGCCAGCAGCAGAGGATCCGTCACCGTTCCCGCCAGCAATTCTTCAAAACGCATCGGCGGCGCGCCTTTTCCGGCTTCTATCCACTGCACCGCCAGCAGCGGGCGCAAGACGTAGAAGTACTTCTTCAACCGCACGCTTTCACCCTGCAAATAGCTGTAAAAGTTTTTTCTTGCCATCGACAGGTAGTGCCAGCGCGCACGCAAAGGTGAAAACCAGTCTGGTACGCTTTCACGTAAATCGGTGATGACATTTTCCTGCTGATAGATAACGGGCGAATCCAGCCATTCGATCAGCGTGGGGTTGGCGCGTTTTAACAGGCCCAGCGCTTTTCGCCATTCCCAGCCACAGACGTCCAGCGTATTGTCGACAGGCAGCTCGATCACATCCCGCTGCGGCTCCACGCGCAGATACCACTCCGGTTTATGCACATACAGAAAACGCACGTCATAATCGCTGTCCGGCGAGGCAAAGCCCCAGCCGCGACTGCCCGATTCACAGGCATAGAGCACTTTTACCTGGTGCTGCTCTTCCAGCTGACGCAGCACGCCGCGTACGCGCTCGCGCATTGCGCTATCCACACCGTTTAATCCTGTTTTCATTTTTTATCCTTTTACGCAGACAACCTGCGACAGCGTGTGCACCACTTCCACCAGCGAGGCCTGGGCGGCCATCACGGCATCAATGTCTTTGTAAGCCATCGGGATTTCGTCGATAACCTCTTTATCTTTCCGGCACTCGACGTGCGCCGTAGCGCGTTTTTGGTCTTCGACGGTAAAGCGAGCTTTCGCTGCCGTGCGGCTCATGGTTCGTCCGGCGCCGTGGCTACAGGAGCAAAAGCTCTCTTCATTACCCAGGCCGCGCACGATAAAACTCTTCGCGCCCATCGAACCGGGGATGATGCCCATCTGCCCTTTTTGCGCCGAAACCGCGCCTTTACGCGTGACCAAAACCGATTCGCCAAAGTGGGTTTCCCGCTCCACGTAGTTGTGGTGGCAGTTCACCGCTTCCAGATGGGTGGTAAACGGTTTGGTGATAACCTGCGACATGGCCGCCAGCACGCGCTCCATCATTGCTTCGCGATTATGGCGAGCGTAATCCTGCGCCCAGCTCACTGCTTCCACATAATCGTTGAAGTGCCTGCTGCCTTCTTCAAAATAAGCGAGGTTACGATCCGGCAGATTGGCGATATGCCGCTGCATATCCTTTTGCGCCAGGGCGATAAACAGATTGCCGATAGCGTTCCCGATGCCGCGCGAGCCGCTGTGCAACATCACCCAGACCTGCTGGCACTCATCCAGGCAGACTTCAATAAAGTGGTTACCCGTCCCCAGCGTGCCCAGATGCTGATAGTTGTTGGTTTTAAACAACGACGGATGTTTTTGCGTCAGCGCCTTAAAGCGCGGCGCCAGTCTGGCCCAGTGGCGATCGACCTCCTGCGGCGGCGTCTGCCAGGCGCCTTTATCACGACCGGAACGGTTATTGGTACGGCCGTGCGGCACCGCCTGTTCAATGGCGCTGCGCACGCCCGACAGATTATCCGGCAGATCGCTGGCCATCAGCGAGGTGCGCACGGCAATCATGCCGCAGCCAATATCCACGCCGACCGCCGCAGGGATGATCGCGCCCTGGGTGGGGATCACGCTGCCGATAGTGGATCCTTTGCCCAGGTGGACGTCCGGCATCACCGCCAGATGACGAAAGATAAAAGGCATTTTTGCCGTATTCAGCAGCTGGTCGCGCGCTTCCGGTTCGACCGGCACGCCGTGGGTCCACATTTTTACCGGTACGCCATGCGCCTGCTGCAAAGTCTGATACGTGTTTTTCATTGTTGTTTTCCTCGTTGCTGTGCCTTAACCATTGCGAATGCCGTGCCAGAACGCCCGAATGAAGACAAATAAAAAATATCACTTTGAAATTTAAAGAGATTATTACAGTCCCTGAATCTGCGCATTGCCATTGCCGATACGCCAACTTATCTTAACGTATAGGGTATTTATCTTTCAGGATAAGCATGAAAAAGAACGTAGCGATCGGCGTATTAGGCACGGTGCTGGACAGGCGCGGCAAACGCGAGAAGCGCTGGAACAAATGGCGGCCTACCGTCGCGCTTTGCCAACAGGAAAATTTGCGGATCGACCGGCTGGAGTTGCTGCACCAGCCGCAGAGCGTCACGATGGCTCAGCAGGTCGCGGAGGATATCCGCCAGGTGTCGCCACAGACCGAAGTGGTGCTGCATAGCGTGGCGCAGAACGATCCCTGGGATTTTGAAGAGGTTTACGGTAGCTTTCTGGATTTTGTCAGCCGCTACGCTTTTGATACCGAAAATGAAGAGTATCTGGTGCATATCACCACCGGCACCCACGTGGCGCAGATTTGCTGGTTTCTGCTGACCGAAGCTCGCTATCTGCCCGCGCGCATCCTGCAAACTTCGCCTGCGGGCAAGTCGCCGGATGCGCCCGGCGCGCTGGGTCACTATTCCATTATCGACCTGGATTTAAGCCGCTATGCGACGCTGACCAGCCGTTTTCAGCGTGAGCAGCAGCACTCAACCTCGTTTTTAAAAGCCGGTATCGAGACGCGCAACCCGACGTTTAACGCCCTTATCGAGCAGATTGAGCGCGTGGCGTTGCGCTCGAATGCCCCGATATTGCTGACCGGCCCCACCGGCGCGGGCAAGTCTTTTTTGGCTGAACGCATCTATCAGCTACGCCATGACCGCCACCGCCTGGCCGGTAAATTCGTG
This sequence comes from Erwinia sp., assembly GCF_031978025.1. Taxonomy (NCBI): domain Bacteria; kingdom Pseudomonadati; phylum Pseudomonadota; class Gammaproteobacteria; order Enterobacterales; family Erwiniaceae; genus Erwinia; species Erwinia sp. The sequence continues at coordinate 4,795 of NZ_DALZCD010000142.1, read as the reverse complement.
GCGGTTAACTGTGCCACGCTGCGCGGCGACAATGCGATGTCCACGCTGTTTGGTCACGTTAAGGGCGCCTTTACCGGTGCCCAGCAGCCGCGCAGCGGATTGTTACGCGAAGCAGACGGCGGCATGCTGTTTCTGGATGAGATAGCCGAACTGGGGCTGGATGAACAAGCGATGCTGCTGCGCGCCATTGAAGAGAAACGCTTTTTCCCCTATGGCGCGGATAAAGAGGTCAGCAGCGATTTTCAGCTGATTGCCGGTACCCACAGGGATATGCCGCAGTGGGTTGCCGAGGGGCGCTTTCGCGAGGATCTGTTCGCCCGCATCAATATGTGGACTTTTCAACTACCTGGACTGGCCGAACGCCGTGAAGATATCGAACCCAACCTTGATTTTGAGCTGGCGCGCTATGCCCGTGAACAGCAGACGCAGGTGCGTTTTGATAAAGAAGCGAGAAGCCATTTTCTGCGCTTCGCCTGTTTGACGGAAGCGAGCTGGCGAGGCAACTTCCGCGAACTGAGCGCGGCCGTCACGCGTATGGCAACCCTGGCGGAACAGGGACGAATTTCGCTGGCGCTGGCGGAGGAAGAGATCGCCCGGCTACGCAGCACCTGGCGCACGACGGCCTCGACAGCGGCACTGCCTGAACGTACCGGGGCGCAGTACGATCTCTTTGACGAATGCCAGCTACAGACGGTGCTGAGCGTCTGCCGCGCGTCGGATTCGCTTTCTGAAGCGGGCCGACGCCTGTTTGCCGTCTCCCGCCAGAGCAAAAAACAGCCCAACGATGCCGATCGCCTGCGTAAGTATCTGGCACGGTTTGGGCTGAGCTGGGAAGAAGTCAGAGGGTAACGTAACCGGCCGTTTTTGCAGCCTTGCCTGACGCTGCACGGCTGCAAAAGCGGGTCAGGCTATTGTCCTTCGAAGCCGTAGTATTGCACCGGAAGCCGCTGGCCGTTCACTTCCAGATCGCGCCACGGCTTAGCTACAGTTCCAGGTATTTTATCCCGCAGAGTCGGCTCCAGCCTTTCCGACAGCGTCACGCTACCAATCTGATTCCAGCCAGTGGCCTGGTGGGCATAAAGAGTAATGCTCTGCTGAGTGCGGTTATAGAGCAGCACTTCCGGCGTGCCGTCGTTATTCATATCCTGCATCCACACCAGGCAGGAACCGCTATCCATCAGGCAGATGCCTGACTCCTGCTCAACGTATTGCGTCTGCGTCTGCATCTGCCACCAGCTTTCCGGCGGGGCTTCGCTGCCTGCCCGCAGCGTAATGCTGCGTTGAAGATCGCTAATGGTTGGGGTAGCACTGGAGGCGTCGCCTTCTGCCAGTATGCGCATCAGCACGGCTTTTTGCCGGGCAGGAGACTCCAGCCATTGCGGATGGTTATTTATCGTCTGCAACGCCTGTTTTCCCCGACGTCCCGACTCGCTGAATAAATAGAGGTCCATGTCGTCTACTTTGGCTTCGCCCTGCGCAAAACGGGCCAGCTGGCTTTTCATGACAATGCGCCAGGGATCGACCACTGGCGTATGCAGTAAAAACCACCCGCAGGCCATCAGGGCCAGCATCAGCAGAATAAATTTATTCATGCCGGCCGCGCCCTGCGACCATGCGCGGCGCTGGAATCCAATCAACAGCAGCGAGCCAGCCGCGGTAATCAGCACGAGGATAGCGGCATAGACACGATCTGTCGTCCAGCCATATTCAGCAATACGCAGCCACAGCGCCCAGCCAGCCAGCGCGGCCAACAGCGGCGTTAAGCCCTGCGCCACCAGCACCAGGCGCGCCCTGCCTCGCTGCCAGTGCGATACGCCCGGCTCGCTTTCGCCAGCTATGGCGCTAAAGGCCAGCATCAACAGCGTCATGGTCAGCAACAGCGTCGTGGCTGAAAAAGCTTTGGGGATGATAGCCAGCCCGGTAAACGGCAAACAGGCCAGGAACAGCAGCAAGGCGATCGCGTGCAGGGGCAACAGGGCGCTAACGGCTCTGGTCATCAAATGACGGTACAGCCCGGCAGCGCCCGGCAGGCGTCGACAAAATACGATACCCGCCGCGATGACCGCCCCGGTCGCTATCGCCGGAAAGAAGCGGTTATCAAAGAAAATTTGTTCAAACAGCATGATGCCGATCATGCCAAACAGCTTGCTCCACAGTAGTAATACCAGCCAGAACAACCCGGTCATTACGCCGGTGACGGCCAGGGTGAAGGTGTTGCGCCACAGCGTTTCAGTAACGAGTGCTCCCCACGTTGCCCCACCCTGCTGCGTTGATTTAAGACAGAAAGCGACCAGCACGGGCATAACCAGGCTGAGCATAACTATCACGGCGAGGATATTTTTAAAGTGAAACTCACCCGGCGGCAGCATGGGGAAATTCCAGCGGTACCATCCCGTCATCAAGGCAATAAACGGCAAGGCCAACAAGGCACACAGCCAGGGCCTGACGGCGCGCAGAGGGTGAAGCGTGAAGGCCAGTATGCTGGCTGCAGCCAACGACAGCGGCGGCAGATACAGGGTAAGCGCGTGCTGGTTTACACTCTCCGGCAACGTCCAGAACAGCCCGGCTAACATCCCGATAACGATAATGGCCCATTGGGTATGGCGAGGGAAAATGTCCTTTTGCAACATTGTGAGTCCTTGTTGTCAGGCGAGTTGAACAGAAATAACAAATCCGATTTGCGTTAAACACGCTTTTTTCTGTAAAGCGTTAATGGCAGGCAGCGATTATTTTCCGCGTTGACGCTTTTTTTCCGCCTTGATCCGGGCTTTTTCTTCACGGGCACGAACCTTGAGGATTTTTCGCATACGGAAGGCCAGCTTGATCAGGCGTAATTCGGTGCTGACGGGAAGATTGCGCTCTTTAGCATGCATCCATAATGACCCTGCCAAAATAGCGAGCGTGATGGATAAGGTGATTAGCAGACCAACCGGATCGCTGTCCCGCAGCATAAAGAGCAGCATCAATATGAAAAGAGTGGTCATGCCTTTCAGGCTGGTGCTGTCTTCGGCCATTTGCGTAATGGATTCCAGCAGATCGACATCCTTCGTCAGGTCAGGATGGTAGCGCTTCTTAACGATCTTCATATTTGTTTTGAACGCGCTGTAATCCTTCAGCGTAAAACCATTGGTGAGGATTTGCTGACGGATTTGCGTTTTTCTGTCCATTGGTCGTCCCTGTTGAGCATGCGCAATCGGTGAAAACAGTGCCTTTGAATATAAACACGGGCTTAAAGCGTGGTGTGGGATGCAGAAGCTTACCGGGCAGACCCGTTCATTACGCGCAAAAGACTATAGTCATTCGTGGACCTTAATTTACCTAAGTAAATTTTCATATGCAAAGATCGCTGCCTGCGTTTTGCAGGGTAGCGGCGTTAATGAAGTCGCTGATCCGGCATACTAAAACTACCAGCAACCTTTATAGTCAAAAACACGGTACTAAAAACCGTAGCTATTGGTGAAGATATTTTACTGGTAAATTACAGAAACGATTTCTGCTAACGGATGAAACCACCAGCCAGAGGGTCAGGCACATATGCGCAAACTTCACGTCATTGGCGGCGTCTCTGATGATTAAGTCTGTGTTGAGGGTAATAATGTGCCAGGTGAGACACCATAAAGGGTTCTTACCCTCAGGACTGCTGAAAAAAAGACCACTTTACTGACGGGTATTTTTCTGTGGGACAGTGGCACGAATGGCAAGCAGTGTACATTTCAAAGGCTCTGTGCAATTTTTGAATGGAATATTCATAATACGGAGAATGGAATGTTTAGCGAAAAGCACTTGTTTGAAAAATCATAATTTGCAAGAAGATGCTTAATAAAAAATTGGGATGTTTATAATGAAAAAAGTTGTTGCTATAACCTGTTTATCCATTTTACTCGCTGGTTGTGATAAATCGGTTGAGGATAAGCCCATTCCAGAGCTGACACGTGAGGAAGCTAATGGTATCTGTCAATCACCTGACGTCCTGGCTCAACTGGAAAAAACCTTCAAAACAGAAACGACCGGGGATTTAAAAGATAACCCGCGGAGCTACTCTCCTTTTATAGACAGGCATACTAATGGAATAATGCAGGATATTAATGAAAGAAGCGCATCAAGAATTGACGTCACTTATCAATATACATCAGACGATTTTTCTAAAGGGTTCGGGACGACAGATAAATTAAAAATAACGAACGCTGAACTGAATGCTACCGGCACTGACATGCTTAAATGCAGCGCTAAAGCTGAGTTTACCTCAGATGAATTTTATGGGCTTACTTTTGCAAACGATATTATTTACAATGTAAAAAAAGATAACGGTAAATTCGTTACTGACACCAAAATTTCTTTCAATAGCCTTTTAGGGCATAAAATCCAGCCGACTGCATCACAAAAATCATGGCGTGATAAGTATGAGGGAAACCTTAATGCTGAAGAGAATGCCCTGAGAAACATTCCCGACTCAGAATATAAAATCGTCAGCCAGAACGATCTGTACTACATCTATTTCTCACAATCATCACGTCAATTTAGCGATGATGAATTAATGGGCTTTTTTAGCTCCAGGTGGAACAGTACGACAGATGTCTTTGCTAAAGCAGACATCAAAAAAGAAGAAATTCAAAAAATAAAAGAGAAAATAGCTCAATATAAAGACCTTAAAAACATAGTGGCTTATTCTTCCTTTAATACAAGCCGCCAGCTGGAAGAAAAGTATAGCGTTCAAACAGCAGAAGGTGAAAAACCCTTAACGTCAACAACTGGCTGGATTTCTGCAAGCGATAGCTATAATTTTGATAAAAAAGGG
>NZ_DALZCD010000141.1:0-10916 GCF_031978025.1 Erwinia sp. | reverse complement strand
AAAAGCCAGGGCCTGCTGCTCGCTGCCGGCAAAACCGTGCACCACGCCACGAGCGGGTAAATCAAGCTTTCGCAGATGCATCGCCAGCTTATCGTGCGTGCGCCTTGAGTGCAGGATGACCGGCAGATCGTACTGCCTCGCCAGCCTCAGCTGCGCATCCAGCACTGCCTGCTGCTTGTCGAACTGCGGATCTTCGATATAAAGATCCAGGCCGATCTCGCCGATCGCTATCAGCTTTGGCGTACGCTGTCGCAGGCACGCTTCAAGCTGGTGTAAATGCGCTTCCTGATGCCCGGCAATCGCCATTGGATGCGTGCCCAGCGCCGCGTATAAAGGATCATAGCGTTCGGCCAGCGCCAACACGCCGGCAAAACGATCCGCCGCGACGCCCACCACGATGATCTTTTCCACCCCGGCTTCGGCCGCCTGACGCAGGCTTTCCGCCTCGTCGCCGCAAAAAGGGGCGAAATCAAAATGACAGTGCGTATCGACAAAAGTCATGCCAACGATCCTTCAGGAAAATCATCATCGTTACTCGCCAGCGGCGCGATGGCCGGTTCATTGGCGGGCGGCGCGGCCGGGACAACCGGCGCGGCGGACTGCGCCTCGTTATGCAGCCACTGCCCTATTGTAGCCAAAAAATAGCGGCCACAGCGACGGCCCAGATGATAGTCCTGGTTCAACGAGGTGATACGGCTGCCCAGCGCCATACTTGCCAGCGCGCGCGGAGGAAAGATTTCAACAATATTCAGATCGCCCGGCGGGTTGTTAATAAACTGCTGCGTCTGGCGGTAGCTCTCTTCATGCAAATGCAGGATATTGACCAGCGGCTGTAGCGCGCCTTTGTCCAGCCAGCGCTCAAAGCGTTTCAGCCACTGCGGCGTATAGGTCATTTGTGACGGCACGGTGCGGATGACCACAATGGTGTCGGCGCCACGCCGCGCCGCTTCCCGTACCGGCACCGCATCGCTGATGCCGCCATCCAGATAGCTGATACCGTCCAGATCGACGCCGGGCCGATACATACCGGGAATGGCGCTGGAAGCCTTGATAATGTTCAGCCAGTTCGCCGCCGTGGGCGCGAAGTAGCCCGGCGAGTAGTCATCACTGCGGCAGGCGCACATGTAAAATTCGCGACCCTGCGAGAACGCTTCTTCACCCGCCGTCATTGCCAGCGGAAACTCTTTTGCCGTGATATCCACCAGCCAGTCGAGATCGATCAGATGGCCGCCCCGCACAAAGCGCAGCGGATCAAAGAAAAGTTTGCTGGTGGTATAGCGCGTGATGACCCGGCGGGCATAGCCAGGCTGGCCGCAGATAAACGCGGAGAGATTCTGTGCCCCAGCAGAAGTGCCAATTAGCAGGTCAAAAGGGTTAAAACCGGCCCGCTGAAACTCATCCAGCACGCCAGCGGTAAAAATGCCGCGCTGTCCACCGCCTTCACAGACCAGAGCAAGCTTACCGGGACGAAAAGGCTTCAGCGCCAGTGGCGTGATAGTGCCGAGCGTAATTGGAATGCGTTTGCCCACCGTTCTCCCCCTCTGAAATCTGCGATGCGGTGAGAATACGCTCAGGCCAGCACAGCGGTTTGGCGCTTGTTGCTATAAATGTAAATGCAGAGGGATAAATAATGACGAAATGTAGCGAGAAGTGAGACAGGAGAAAAAGAAGGGATTGCAGACGGGCCAGCCGGCCCGCCGCTACTTTCCTGGGGCAGCGCCAAGGCTGCCGGGGAGAGTCTTAAAGCTATAACTTCTTGCGGCCGGTAAACAGGCTGATCAGGAAGATGATAATACCGACTACGAAGACGATTTTCGCCGCCCAGGCTGCCGTACCTGCCAGACCACCGAAACCTAATGCAGCGGCGATCAGCGCGATAACCAGAAAGATAATACCCCAACGAAACATAAGCTTCTCCTTACCCTATATTAAAATCGAACATCATCTGTTATTGATTTTTGCCTGACGACGCGCCTGCGATAGCGCTGTCACGGGCGGGCCATCGGGCCCGACCCGCGTCGGTATTACGACTTCACCGCCAGATCGTTTTTCACGCTCTTGACGCCTTCAATCGCTTTGGCAATGCCTTCAGCACGGTCGGACTGTGCTTTGGTTTTTACCGAACCAGAAAGCTGAACCACACCATTAGTGGTTTCAACTTTCACGTTGCGGGACGGTACGATGTCATCCGCTAACAGTTTAGCTTTAATTTCGCTGGTTGTTGCTGCATCACCGGCATAGCCGCTGACGCTGCTTTTTGTGCTGTCTTTTACGTGTAGTTTATCGCTGACGGATTTTACGCCCTCAATTTTTTTCGCTTCAGAAACGGCCAGTTCAGCCTGATCCTGTGAAGCGACAAAACCACTCAGCGTAACCACGCCTTCGTGAGTTTTCACTGAGATATCCGTACTTTTAATAGCGTCGTTATCCACCAGGGCTGCTTTCACCTTGGCCGTAACGCCGCTGTCATCCATGTATCCACCGACTTTTTTCATAGAGCTATCGATTTTAGAACCCGCGTTGTCGGTAGTGGACTGCGCTTTTGGCGTAGTAGTGTCTTCTGCCATCGCAGCACCACTAACCAATGCAGAACCTACCAGAGCAGCCATCAGAGTTTTAGCAATCTTAGTCTTGTTCATCGATCTCTTCCTTCTTAGGTTAATGCACCCACAACTGTGAGCTTTCAGTCACAAACGGCGTGACTGCAGTAATCAGGCTTTGTAGCAACCGCGCCACATCTTTTGCGTCCTGTTGAAATAAATATAGACGCTGATCTGAATTCTGCTGCCCTTTGTGATTGATATGGCGGATAAATGGACAAAAAAGGTTTTTTTTAAGATGAGTCTGTAAGGCAGGATTCAGGTAGCAGCAGGCAAAAAAAAGCGGCGCCAAAGCGCCGCCTGTAGAACAATCCCGGATCGGTCTGTTAATGTTCGCGCGTTTTGCGGAACACCACATCAGGATAGCGTTCCTGAGTAATATTCAGGTTGACCATGGTCGGAGCGATGTAAGTCAGGTTATCACCGCCGTCCAGCGCCAGGTTGATCTCGTTCTTACGCTGGAACTCGTCGAATTTCTTCACGTCGCTGCATTCCACCCAGCGGGCGGTAGAAACGTTGACTGACTCGTAGATTGCCTCAACGTTATATTCGCTTTTCAGACGCGCAACCACCACGTCGAACTGCAGCACACCCACCGCACCTACAATCAAATCGTTGTTGTGTACGGGACGGAACACCTGTACGGCGCCCTCTTCCGACAGCTGCACCAGCCCTTTCAGCAGCTGCTTCTGCTTAAGCGGATCGCGCAGGCGAATGCGGCGGAAAAGCTCCGGTGCGAAGTTCGGAATACCGGTGAACTTCATGTTTTCGCCCTGGGTGAAGGTGTCACCGATCTGAATGGTGCCATGGTTATGCAGGCCGATGATGTCGCCCGGATATGCCTCTTCAACATGCGAGCGGTCGCCAGCCATAAAGGTCAGCGCGTCGGCAATCACCACGTCTTTGCCCAGGCGAACCTGGCGCAGCTTCATGCCCTTCTCATATTTACCGGAAACCACACGCAGGAAGGCCACGCGGTCGCGGTGTTTTGGATCCATATTTGCCTGGATCTTAAACACGAAGCCGGTAAATTTCTCGTCCGCGGCGGTAACGACACGGGTATCGGTAGCGCGAGGCATCGGCGATGGCGCCCAATCCACCAGACCATCCAGCATATGATCCACACCGAAGTTACCCAGTGCAGTCCCGAAGAACACCGGCGTCAGCTGGCCGTTCAGGAAAGCTTCTTTATCAAACTCGTGCGAGGCGCCCTGCACCAGCTCCAGCTCTTCACGCAGCTGGGCCGCCAGCTCTTCGCCGATGGCGGCGTCCAGCTCCGGATTATCCAGCCCTTTCACCACGCGAACTTCCTGAATGGTGTGGCCCTTACCAGACTGGTAAAGATAGGTTTCGTTTTTATAGAGGTGGTATACCCCTTTAAACAGCTTGCCGCAGCCGATAGGCCAGGTGATTGGCGCACAGGCGATCTTCAGCTCGTTTTCTACTTCGTCCAGCACTTCCATTGGATCGCGAATATCACGGTCCAACTTATTCATGAAGGTCAGGATCGGCGTGTCGCGCAGGCGGGTAACTTCCATCAGCTTGCGGGTACGATCCTCAACGCCTTTGGCGGCATCAATAACCATCAGGCAGCAGTCGACCGCCGTCAGCGTGCGATAGGTATCTTCCGAGAAGTCTTCGTGTCCCGGCGTATCCAGCAGGTTGACCAGGCTGTGGCGATAGGGAAACTGCATTACGGAGGTGGTAATCGAAATACCACGTTGCTTTTCCATCTCCATCCAGTCGGACTTGGCGTGCTGGTTAGAGCCGCGCCCTTTCACCGTACCGGCGGTCTGGATCGCCTGTCCGAACAGCAGCACTTTTTCCGTGATGGTGGTTTTACCGGCATCCGGGTGCGAGATAATGGCAAAAGTGCGGCGGCGAGCCACCTCTTGCATAAAGGGTGCATTTGACATGAAAAAACTCTGTTTGGTGCTGTGCCGCCGCTGGGCAGGTTGCTCAGGAAGACACAGGCGATTAATCATCAATGGCCGGCATTTTCGCCGATTCGGCCGCTATACACAATCCACAACGGCGAATGCCTGAGGGAAATGGCAGAAAGACGGCACGGCATGGCGAACTGGCCGCCCGGTTATTGATAAAAAAGACCAGACTCCCTGGGAGTCAGGTTAGCGGCATCACAGCACAAACTTCCTGCCTTCGTCAGGCTGGAATAATGACCTGGCAGACAATTCTCTGCCGCTGCCCCGCCACATTATTTATCGGCAAAAGGCAGTTCTGCGTACAGACGGCTACAGGGCAAGCACCCTTTATCATGCGGAGATTTTTTCTCGTTCCTGCTCACAATCTTTACGGCATTCGCAGCCGTTCAAATGGTCGTTAACCAGGCCCAGCGCCTGCATCAGAGAATAAGCGGTCACTGGCCCGACCCACGTCCAGCCGCGCTTTTTTAACGCCTTTGACATCTTTATCGCTTCCGGCGACGTTTTGGTTTGCTGCCAGTACGCCAGATCGACAATTTCCGGTCGGGCATCCGGCCCGGGCGCAAACTGCCAGAACCAGGCCGCCAGCGATCCCGCTTCGTTAAGTAGCTCAATAGCCCGCTGCGCATTATTGATAGTGGAGAGGATTTTTGCCCGATTGCGCACAATGCTTTTGTCCGCCATCAGCCTGGCGACGTCGTCATCCGTGAACGCCGCGACCTGATAAAAGTCGAAGTCGGCAAAGGCGCGACGAAAGTTTTCGCGTTTGTTATAGATAAGCTGCCACGACATGCCTGAATGAAAGCCTTCCAGGCAGACTTTTTCAAAAAGTCGCCGATCGTCCACCACCGGCCTGCCCCACTCATTATCATGGTAGTCCGGCATTGATGGCTGCCAGTAGCAGCACGCCCGACCATCCTCTGTCAGGGTCAGGCCCGCCTGTTTTAACGCGGCTTCATCGTGTTTCATTTTCTCTCCTGGGGAAGTGTCTGAATTACCGGCACGATCGCTCTTTCCTGATAAACGGTTGCGCCGCGGCGGTGCTATATCTGACATCAGCTGTAACAACCGCTTTTGGTGCAGCAGGGTAATCGACGCTATTTTTAGACCATCAGCGGCGAGAAGTCAGTCCCGCTACGTCATCCAACCGTGAAAAGGGAAAATTTTATGAGCAGCAATGAGTATCAGCCCGCTAAAGTCTGGTCAGAGAACAAAAATGCAGGCGGCACCTGGGGCAGCATTAACCGCCCGACCGCCGGTTCGCGCCACGAAGCGATCCTGCCCACCGGCAAGCACCCTTTGCAGCTTTATTCTATGGGTACGCCTAACGGCCAGAAGGTCACTATTCTGCTGGAAGAACTGCTGGCATTGAACGTTAACGATGCCGAGTATGACGCGCATCTGATCCGCATTGGTGACAGCGATCAGTTTTCCTCCGGTTTTGTCGACGTTAACCCGAACTCGAAAATCCCGGCGCTGCTGGACGTTTCTACCACGCCGCCAACCCGCGTCTTTGAGTCCGGCGCCATCCTGCTTTATCTGGCCGAGAAATATGGTCACTTCTTACCAAAGGATCCGGCGGGCCGTACCGAAACGCTGAACTGGTTGTTCTGGCTACAGGGCTCCGCGCCTTATCTGGGCGGCGGCTTCGGCCATTTTTATAACTACGCGCCGGTAAAAATCGAATACGCTATTGATCGCTTCACCATGGAAGCCAAGCGTCAGCTTGATTTGCTGGATCGCCAGCTGGCGGAAAACCGCTATATCGCCGGTGAAAACTATACCATCGCCGATATCGCTATCTGGCCATGGTATGGCGCACTGGTGCGCGGCGATCTTTATAACGCTGCCGAGTTCCTGGATGCAGGCTCGTATAAAAACCTGCAGCGCTGGGCCGATGAAATTGCACAGCGCCCTGCCGTCCAGCGTGGCCGCATCGTCAATCGCACCTGGGGCGAGCCGGCAGAACAGCTTCATGAGCGCCACGATGCCTCTGACTTTGAATTGCGTACCGAAGATAAACTGGCGAAATAACGCTTATTAATGGCAAACAGGGCGTGACGGCCTGGCAGCCATCAGCAACGTGTCGGAGAAGGTGATGTCTGTTGCCCGCTTCAGGGCGAACAGAACATCCGGGCCTGATTTACGCTAAGTTTGATTTACCCCACAGCGCGGTCCTGATTCGGATCGCGCTTTTTTTATGCCTGACGTTTACCGTCCGCAACCGGCAGAAGACACCGACCGGATAAATTTTTTTGGCACAGCCCTTTAAAGTTACGTGACGCATAATAGCGCCGCCCTTTGGCTCCATCAGGCGTTGCCCTGTTAGCGTATCTGATGCCGTGGTAAGAAAAAATGGCGCTATCCGGGTCATTATCATGGCAAGGCGGGGTTAGTTGACCAGCAAATCTTTTAGCCATAAACCAGCGGCTGTCGGGGGTAAAACGCTACTCGTCAGTAAAAGTCATATGATCAAACCGCGTGGCCCACTCCGCCAGATCCCTGTGGATCACCCTGTTATCACCCTCGCTGCTGCGGTATTCAATTTTATTGGTTTCTGGCTTTTTCCAGGCGGCATAAAGCCTGCCGTCAGGCTCAATCACCAAAGCGGAGGCTTGTTCCAGATAGAGGTGCTCCGGCCAGCCTTCAACAAAAATACCGCCTTCTGCCGTCAGGTGGGGTTCGCCTGTCCCCACGAAATTAATAATAAATTCCGCATAATGAGTCCCCAAAAGCGCCTGTAATTTTTCAGTGATTTGTTTGTTGGCAAAAATATTATCGACCGTATTGATGTCGTTATAGCGAGAAAGATCCCCGAATACGCTTTGCGACGAAGGGGTTGCCAGGACGAAACCAGGCATATTCAATAAAATTAATAAAAAAACGATTTTAACAATTTTAAATCCCCCCAAGAGAGCGAAAATTTTGCAGCCTGCAATATCGCTCACCGACTGCCGTCAGCCAGTATCAGTTATACTCTGGCGCCCGCTTAAACAGTTCTTCCGCCATCGTGGTGATGCGATCCCCTTCCGTAAGCCTTTCTCGCCACGCCTGCGGGATACCTGAATAGCCATACAGCGCCCCCGCCACCTGACCTGCTGTTGCTGCCACACTGTCGGCATCGTCCGCAAGATTAGCCGCCAGCAAAATGGCATCCCGAAAGTTATCCGTCTGCCAGACGGCCCATAATGCCGCCTCCAGGGTGTCAATAACATAGCCGCTTGAACGGATCTGGTCCCGACGCTTCTGCTTATATTCCCCCGCATTAATTAGCGCGGTTCTGGCATTGAACGGGCAGATGTGCGGCGATAAAGACTCGTTTTTATCTGCACCGTTGAGCAATTTATGCAGGATCAGCCCCAGTAACCGGCTGCAATCCAGCGATTCAAAAGCACCATGCGTGGCTCTGCCCTGCTGTTCCGCATCATTAAGCGTATGCAGCAGAGAGTGCCGCTGGAAAATAGCGGAAGGCGCCAGCCGGATGATCGCTGCGTTACCCGCAGTGCCGGGATCGGTATTGCCGAACCAGGCCAGCCCATGCAGAAGATGCTGTTCCAAAGCGTAACGCGTTGCGCTACCGATATCGAAACAGACCCCGGTCACGCTGTTTACGCCATAGCGATACCAGTTCACCATGCGATTGCGGAAGTCATTAAGATCCAGCCGATCCCGATAAAGGTACGTTTCTGCCAGACACAGCGCCATGGTGGTATCGTCGGTCCAGTCACCCGCTCTTAAGTTAAAGGGCCCGCCGCCGACCATATCGTCAACAGCGTGCCGATCGCGTGGCTCAAATTCAAGCGTCGTGCCGACGGCATCGCCTGCTGCCAGACCGACCAGCGCACCTTTAGCCCGATCGCGCAGCAACTCTCTTTCCTTCGCAGAGGAGGAAGCAGAGAGCCAGCCAGGTAATGGCTCACCGTTTAGCCAGGGGTGATAATCAGGCTGTAAACTGTCGGCGTTAACGTCTGCAATCGGATAGCCAAATGGCAGATAAGCGGCATAATTGTTGCGGACGTAGTCGTTAAGAATATCGGTTTGGGCATGAAGATCGATCATAGTCAGACGGTTATTCCTGTTTGATACCACAGTGGCTATAAGCACAAGGTAACATTGTCCCTGTGCCATTTTCTGAATAGTGATTTATGAGCAAGGCGGTAGCCTGCTTACGGCCTTAATATGCTTAATCATCTTATACTTTGATCGTGCCTGCAGCTGGCGCGGCAGTATGTAACCTGCTGATCAAAAGAGTTTTTAACGAAAGACGCCTGCGTCTTGTGCCTTTTCTAAAAATAAATCCTGCAGATCGCCCTGAATCTCGCTGCCATCGTAGTTCACTACGAAATCACCGCTGATACCTTCAGGGAAAAAACTGCCGTCAAGCGTGCCTAAAACGATTGAGACGCTGTCGGCTACTGCCAAATTTATAAAGCGCAATACGGCTTCTTTTTCATTCGCCTCTAATGCCGACAGCGCATTCCGTGCCTGCCCATAGACATCGCGTTTCCCATCAACTGGCCGAAGTAAAGCTTCCCGATAGCGCTGTGTATTTTCAACTAACAGAGCGTTAAAAAGGGCGTCAATGACGTGTTGGTTGGTATTCATGCTGCCTCCCGGGCCACCGTGAGCGATCTACAAGGCTAACGGTGGCCAGATATTGCCTTCAGGGATGCCGATCAAAGTCATCAGCCCGTTCCGCCGTCATTTTAAGGTAGCAGCCTGAGCCGACGATGGCTGCCAGCGAGCCGCCAGCTTCCTGAGAAGTAAAAGCGCCGCAGTTTTCATCCCTGAATTTAACCCACAGCCGCTGAGCACGGATAAAATTTTGCTCCACGTCTGTACTCATGCCAGCCAGATAGCGTTGATAATTAGCATTAAGCTGCCTGTCCTGATTATCACTCTCAACGGCGTTACAGGCTATGATAGCTGTGGTAACACCTTCAGACGCGTCCATACAATCACGCCAGGATTTTCATATCTTCTGCGGCCGAACAGGAAAACGCCAACAGCAAGGTACAGGCGATAAGCCAGAGAATTTTCAATTCTGATTATCCGATTTGAACACCATCATGATATGACTGATGCGGTTATTATCGATCTGAAAGGAAAGCCGTTTATCGGCGCTGTCATAGCTAAGCCAGCGTTGGTTGTCGCTATTATCTACGGTACCCGGACCGTAAGCCGCAGTCAGCTGTGTCTCGCTATCGCCTGTTTTAATTCCACGCCGGGTAGAGATATCAGGGGAGTTGAGATCTATCTGGGCGATAATATAGCTGTCGACGCTCCGATGGAGTCTGTCCCAAAAAAGATTGGCGCTGTATATCGAATAGCCTGAGTAATGATGCTGCCAGAACTTATAGCTGCTCTCGCCGAAAGGCACATCACCGACAAATTCACTCTTTTCTTCCTTGCCGCCAGCCTGCATGGTGCTGTTGTTCCATTCCTCACCCAACGTTATCTTCTGACCCCGGATGACAACGGTAAAATCAGCGGCTGATAAATCCTGCGAGGTTGCTGCCTGCCGGTTGTAGTCTGGCCCAACGCCTGTATGCGTGGCGGCCAGCCTGCTTTTATCAACCCAACCGGTTACCTGTTGGTCATCAGCCATATACATTACCGAGGCGTAATTTTTATACTCGAGATAGGTATAAACCTGTTGCCCCGGAATGATAAATGTTCCGCGCATCGCGCATCGACTCTCTGGCGCGGAGTAAAACTGGAGCCGCCCCTTGCCTGTCACTTTGTAGATGTTTTCTGTGCTGTCGGTGCTTATGCCTTCTTTATTGGCCAGTGCATCCAGATGGGTGCAAAAATCCTCTGCCTGAGCGGTACAGGCGAGCAGTAACAATATGGCCGGGGAAGTTTTCATGATGGGGATCTTAAAATGATAATGAATTTATTGAATGCAAAACAGACATGGCCGCTTTAAGAAAATGCTGTCCTTTCGCTATTTGACCATGATTTTTCGCTTATTTTATCTCTGTTAATCAGGCCATTACTTTAGGCATTTGTCAAACTTACGACTGCTATCCGTCCTTACGATAATCGGCATAGCATTTAATTTTTTTATAATCACGCTCTGGCGGCCCCGGCAGCATAAGTCTTTCTCTGACTGATTTGTAATATTGGAAAAGATTGCAGCACAAACCCTCCTCAGATTGAGAATCCGACGTCCATATGAGTTGGCATGCCTTTCAGTGCAGCATGGTATAACAAAGTATTAAGCTGCTCGTTAACAGGATTTACCCATGAACGGCTCCCGGCAGCCCCCTGTAAACATGGGATGTGCTGCATGCCAGCGTCAGGTTACAGTGCTCACCCACCATCCGCATGCCGCTCCACAAAAACGAAATAACTTCCGTTGCCTTTCCGT
>NZ_DALZCD010000140.1:0-10925 GCF_031978025.1 Erwinia sp. | reverse complement strand
CGTTTTTGGCACAGAGCGGACATATAAGCCGGGCAAAGCCCGCTTTGTGCGAAAACCAGACAGAACAGATCCTGGTATTAAACGCTGGCTCCTTCGACTAATACAAAAGTACCGGTCGCCGCCTCTGCACGTATTGACCTGGCTGCCTGATATTCAGGACTCTCGTAAAAACGTTTGGCCTCGGCAAAAGAGGCGAACTCAAAAACGACATGCCGTTCATGAGACTCTCCCTCAAGATTTTCATACTGCCCCGACCAGGCAATTATTTTCGGCTTAAAGGCCTGCATTGCCTCTCCGGCCGCGCGGGCATAGTTTGAATAGGCAACGGGGTCCGATACGGTTACGTGAGCGATTAAATAACCTTTATTCATTTCTCTTTATCCTTGTAAGCAGGGAAATATTCCAGCCTAAGCACAGAGGCAGGCGCAAACGGGCTGAATTGATGTAAAGCCTTTGGGTTTACTGTTAGGTTTTGAAGGTGAAAGGTTTGGAATAACGTTCTGTATCCTGATGTTCACTTACCCATCACCTGATATGAAGGTGGCAGAGCGCTTATCGTATCAAGGCGCGCCAGTTCTTCTGCTTTAGAGCGAGCGTTGTCGCCTCAAAATTATCGGTAAGCCGACAGCTCCGCTTTACGCCGATAATGACGCTGGCGATACAGCGCTTTGCCAGTCACCAGGCAAGCGCGCACCGGCTTACGGATACCGCGTGCTTGTCCACAACGTCGGCCGCCATCCGTTCTGTATACCTGTAGCCAGAATGATAAATAACAGCGGCATTAATCGTTTTCAGGGAATAGCTCATCTTCATTACCTTCAAAAGTGTGGGGCAGGAGCGCGGTAGGAAGGCAGTCTATTTGGTATTAATATGCCAATAAATACGTAAAAAAATAACGCACTGTTACAGCAGAGAAGAACAATGAAGAATCTGGAAATCCTGATCGTTTTCGCGCGCGTGGCAGAAATGAAGAGTTTTACTCAGGCAGCTGAAAGCCTCGGCATTCAGAAAGGCCGCGCTTCAGTGGTGGTCCGGGAACTCGAACAGGCTGTAGGCGCTACGCTTTTGCACAGAACAACGCGGACCGTGCAGTTAACCGAAGACGGCCGGGCTTTCTATTCACGTGCGCGCGATCTGCTGGCGGAAGCAGACGAACTACAGTCGATGTTTACCGATTCCGACAGGCCACTGCGGGGGCGGCTACGTGTTGATATGCCGGCTGTGCTGGCGCAAAGCGTGATTGTTCCCGCTCTGCCGCAATTGTTGGAAGAAAATCCGGACCTTGAAATTGAGCTTTCAAGTACTGACCGTCGGGTCGATCTGGTTCTGGAAGGATTTGACTGTGTGATCCGCCTGGGGCCCATTGTGGACGAAACGCTTATTGCACGGCCGCTGGGACATCTACGCATGATCAATGCAGCAAGCCCGGCGTATCTGGAACGTTTCGGTGTGCCCCGGACACTTGACGATCTCCTCACCCAGAAACACAGGATGGTTCATTACATGCGTCATTTTGGGGCGAAACCTGATGGATGGCAGTATCCGGCAGGCGATGGCTACAGGTCTTTGCTGCTGCCCGGCAGCATGAAAGTCAACAACGTACCGGCTTATCATGAGGCAGGGCTGGCGGGGTTAGGCTTAATACAGGGTGGGTATTCCTCGCTCTTACCCTACATCAAAAACGGCATGCTGGTGGAAGTCCTCCCCCATATGCGTCCTGAACCGCTTACCGCCTCTTTTGTCGTCGCGCATCGGCGCAATTTGTCGCAGCGGGTGAGGGCTTTTATGAACTGGACCGAAGAGACTTTAAAACCTTATTTCGACTGATAACCGTATTAACGCCCTGAAAAAAAGAGTTGCCCTGTCTGCCTCGGATTTAATTAATGACAATAATTGTGAGAGCAGATCCCTGCTTGCTTTACCGGCAGGCTTGTTGCAAACCTGCCGATCGTGGCTTTATCAGAAGGCGGTCTTAAGTTGCAGAACCTCTCCTCCTTCCTCGGCTAAACGCGCTAAATAGCGGGATGCGTCCAGAATCTGATAAGGAAAATACAGGCCGGGTGCAACCGGCGGCTTGCCATCCAGGCCTGTGAGCCTTTCCAGCAGTAAGGCAATGCCCATGCCTGTTAAGGGCGCGGCTCCACCAGGATGGACAACCGCATGTCGCGTGTGCAGATTGTTTCCGGCAGGGTCCAGCCCGGTCATATCAATGATTATTTCGGTTGAGAAGGTCCCTCCGTTACGTCGGGTTGAGCTGACGCCCGTTCCCAGATTGAACTGAACATCGCGCGCGCCTGTAGACGAGGCCAGTCCTACCACGTCAATCGATGAGAAACCGGCGGCATTGATTCTGGCTCCGTCAATCGCTGGAAACGCCGTGTTAATGTCATCGCCTTCGCGCCATATATACTCTCCCGCTTGTCGCGTGAGCGCCCTTGGCATCAGATGATTCAAATGCGCAAAATCAGCTGCAACAGCCGGGCCGCCCATGTCTTCTTCGTCTACCAGCGCATTAATGCAGATGGCATGCACTTCACTGAAGGCTTTCGCCTGCTGGAGTGCAGGCACTGTTGTGGCGCCTACCAGCCATTCATATCCCAGCACCATCGCAGCGGCATGCGGGTGATTGATATAGTCGGCAATTTCCGGGGCAATCTCGAACACGCCGGAAGAAATACTCAGGTGCGGCACGCCTCGTGCCTGTGCAAAGCGCAGCGTGGCAAGCGAATGATCTTTGTAAAGCACGACCACAGCGCTGATTTTATGCGCGCCCAAACCAAGGTCTGAACGCCCCGGGTCAATTTTAATGCCTTGCGCGTTGCCTGCTTTTGCCGCTGCGCGCTGTGCTTTTGTCAGATCACGACCGCCTATAAGCAGGGGAAGATCAGGATAGCTGGCACGAAGTGCCCTGGCAGTTTGCTGACCAATAGCGCCGGAACCGCCCAGGAGAAGTATCGAATCAAAGGACATATGCCTGTTTCCTCATTCACGTGGTAAGCTACCAATAGTAGGAAAGGTAGCACTACTCACTCGCGAAAGCTACTTTTAGTAGGTTTATGGACAACACCCGATGGATGAACATGACATTTCTCAAAATAAACCCCGTGCGCAAAGGTTGTCTAAAGCCGAACGGCGACGACAGCTTTTGGGCACAGCGCGGCTGATCGTCCGGGAAGAGGGCGCGGATCGGCTGACGTTGGGGCATCTTGCTGGTCGTGCCGGGGTGTCAAAACCTGTGGTCTACGATCATTTTGCTACCCGCTCGGCATTGCTGATCGAGCTGTACAGATGGATTGATACGGAGCGGGTCAGGATGTTTACCGAGGCCATGGCAACCCCCTCCAGAAGCGTGCAGGAAACGGTGAATATGCTTGCCAGCGCCTATATAGAATGCACAACAGACAAAACAGATGAATTCTATTCGGTAGGGGCGGCGCTGGCCGGCAGTGAGGAAAAGGCAGCGGTTTTTCAGGAGCTTCTCGATAACTGCGTGACCATGTTTGTTGCTGTCCTGACGCCCCATGTGCGCATGTCGCCTCAACAGCTTCAGCAATGCTGCATTGGCCTGGTCGGAGCAGGAGAGTCTTTAGCGGGGGCGATCGCCCGCGACAGTATCAAGCAGACCGAGGCGGTAACTGCCTTTGCCTCAATAATTAAAGGCGTAACCCAGGTGAGCTGAAGGCCTGGTGGGCTGCCAGACAATATGTCATTTTTGCTCCTGGCGGCCTGTATGCCTTTGTCGAAGATCTGCGCCTGCAAAAAGCCTGAATATTTTGCTGCATAGCCTCATTAAACGGTGCTTTACGCTACTCGCAGTCCTATCGGGAAAATGACGTAAGCGGGTGGTCTGAAGGAAGTCGCGTAATAGGATAAACGCCCCTTCCTGTCAGGAAGAGGCGAAACGTTATTTAAACAGTTTCTGCACAAAATCGGCATAGGCCGGGCGCCAGACAGCCATTTCATGGTTCAGGCCAGGATACATTTTGTAGTCGAACCTGATGTGCTTTTTCTCCAGCTCGCTTTTCAGTCCGGCAATATCCTGCCCGGTAACGGCATCTTTTTCGCCGACCACCACGGTGAAGTTATGCAGCTGTCTGTTAATCTCTTCGGGCTTGTCGAGCTGACGAGCAATGCCTGTATCCGGCACGGTTGCACCGGTTACGCCACTCAACGTCGCCAGCCAGCCAAAGCTGTCCAGATGGTTCATACCGGAGAAGAGCGCCTGAAAACCGCCTTGCGATAATCCGGCCAGCGCCCGTCCGTTTGCATCCTGACGCACGTTAAATCGGGCATCGACCAGCGGAATAATATCGTGCATCAGTTCGCGGTCTGCGGCTTTGGCATTAAGCAGGTAAAATGTTTTGCGACGATCTTTCGGCGGGAAATTTTCCGGGATCGCCTGAGCAATGTCCGTTTCCGTATCGGGTACCACCACCAGCATCGGTTCAATTTTCCCTTCAGCCAGCAGGTTATCCATGATTTGCGGTAACCGACCCTGGTCAATTGCAGAAAGCCCGGTATCGCCAAAGCCATGATAAAAGTAGAGCACCGGCAGCGGGTCGCTTTTGCTGCTGTAACCTGGTGGGGTCCAGACAACCATTTTACGCTCTGAGCGCAGCTCTTTTGAGTGGTAAGTTACCGTCAACAGATCGCCATGAGGGACAGCGCGATCGTCCAGAAGACTGCCTGGTACCAGGATCAGGCTGGTATTGACCTGACGCTGCGGCTTCTGGAAACGGCTTCCCGTATCCACAGAACGAAAGCCGTCCACATCAAAATAATATTCGTACAGATCCGGCGCCAGCGAGGCGCTCTGCCATGACCATACGCCGCTTTCGTCCTTGCTCATATCGTGAGAGACAAAGCTATCCGGAGAAGAGCCGGTCACCACCGAAACCCGCTTGGCCTCCGGGGCAAAAAGGCGAAAGGTAACGCTTTTATCTGCGTTAAGCTGCGTCACGTAATGGCTGACCGGCACCGATAAATCAGGCGTTACCGGCAAGGACGCGGCAAGGACAGGGAGAGCCGCGTTACCCAACAGGGCAGCGATGGTCAGGGTCAGGCAGGCGATGTTGTTTTTCATATTAAGTCCCTTGTTTTATTTTTATAGACAGCCTTTGAACGGGTATGACAGGCAGGCCAGACTGAGCGCCTGCTATAAACCAGGCGGTTAGCCTGGTCGTTATCCAGCGTATCAACAGAATGCTTTTTGTCCAGATGGGCCTGCACGATAACTGCCTTTGCTGTTATCAGGGAAAATGGGGCTGCGGTACGCTGTGCAGCAGAGGTGAACGCATCACCTCTGCTAAGAGGATAATTACACGCTTTAAAGCCTTACCACGGCGCCCGGTTTTGATCGAAATAGAAGCCAGCGTTGGCTTCCGCAGGTGCCTCGTCCGCCAGCCAGACAATCCCAGCAGCCGCCGTAGCCACGTTTCTCGGGCCGGTATGCCCATTGAAATCCGTGGCGGTATAGCCAGGATCGACAGCAGTTACGCTGATACCGTCATCAATCAGCTCTTTAGCAAAAGCGACCGTTACAGCATTAACGGCTGTTTTAGAGCTGGTATACCCCATTGCCTGAACCTGGGCATAAGGGTGATGCGGATCGGAAACCCAGGTCAGCGAGCCCAGTCCGCTACTGACCATAATCACCCTGGCTCCGTGCGCGGCTTTAAGAAGAGGAATAAAAGCCTGGGTCACCCTGATGATGCCAAAAACATTGGTATCGTATACCGCCATAACGTCGCTGATACTTTGTGCGCTCGGCGCCACTGGCTGAGCGCCCGAAATGCCGGCATTGTTAATAAGCATATCCAGCTTCCCTTCTTCTTTCAGCACCCGCTGGGCGGCAGCCTCAACACTCTCTGTCTTCGTGACGTCTATAACCAACAGCCGGACATCGATGCCTTCTGCAGCCAGCTGGTCTACGGCCGCCTGACCGCGCGTCTCATCGCGGCTCCCTAACCAAATTTTATAACCCAACAGGCCCAGCTGTCTGGCCGTCTCGAATCCTATACTTTTGTTGGCGCCGGTAATCAGAACGCTTTTATTTTTCATGCAGGCTCTCCGGTAAGTGAGTCAGATTTGCCCCTGTCCGCTACGGGAAGACACGCAGGGGTTGTTTGATTTATAACCTGGTGAGCACTGTTTGATAATCGGGTTAAATACGAATAACCTGATCGGAATAGCGAACAATCCCGGGAAAGTGCAATGGATGATTTAGCGGTTTTCCTCGCGGTTTTTAAAGGAAAAGGGTTTCGGGTTGCGGCAAAACAGCTGGGCCTGTCGCCGTCTACGGTCAGCGAAAGAGTCACTGCACTGGAGTTAAGGCTTGGCGTACCGCTTTTTATTCGTACCACGCGCAGCGTAATGCCAACCGAGGCGGGTCAGGCGCTGGCTGAGCGTATGGCCCCGCTTCTGGATGAGATGCGAGCGGTGCTTGATGACGTTGCCAGTTCTCAACAGGACTTGCGCGGCACGCTGAAACTGAACGTAACTGGCGCGGTAATGGTGGACATTTTACCGCCTTTGCTGGACCGCTTTTTGGCTCTTCATCCGCTCTTACGCGTAGAAATCATCGTGGAAGATCGGCTGATCGAAGCGACCGCCGAAGGCTGCGATGCCGGTATCCGTTACGGTGAGCATCTGGCGAAAGATAGCATTGCGGTGCCGATAGGCCCGCGAACACAGCGGTTAGCGCTTGCTGCTGCCCCTTCTTACCTCCGTTCACGGGGGCCTTTGTTGCATCCGGCCGAGCTGGCCGAACATGACTGTATTCGCCTGAAATATTCCAGTGGTGCGCTGATCCCGTGGGAGTTTGAATGTGAGGGCGAAACCGTCTGTGTCAATCCGGCTGGTCGTTTAACTATCGGCGTTAATGGTGCGAGCGGCGCTATGGATTTGGCATGCGGCGGCAAAGGCGTCATCGCTACCTTTGAAAACTGGCTGCAGCCCCATTTTGCAACAGGCGCTCTTTTGCCGGTCCTCCCGGCATGGTGGGTCACGTTTGAAGGCCCCTGGCTTTACTTTCCCGGCCGGTTTATGTCTGCGCCGTTACGCGCTTTTGTTGACTTCCTTGCCGAAGAACGGGCGAAGCCAGCGGCCACACAATCTGCATTTTTATAAGGCAATAGCATCGCTCACGTAGTCGTCCGCCAGCGAGACTTTGCCTTATCCGACATCTGTCTGTTCATCTCCTGCGACATTAAGACGGGCGAACGCAACATCCGCCAGAACCGAAAGCGCCAGCGAGCTGGCATCACGCGCTTTGGGGAAAATCCCCACAGGCGCTTTGATGCGGGCAATATCCGTGCTGCTCCAACCCAATTCGCTGAGCTTTTGTACGCGTTTCGCGTGGGTACGCTGGCTGCCCAGCGCACCGATGTAAAACGGGTTGGCCGCCAGCGCGGCCTGTAATATGGGCAGTTCCCGGTTCAGATCGTGCCAGAGCAGCAGCACGGCAGTGTGTGCATCTACCGGTATGGCTGCCTGCGGGTCGGAGCCGTCGTACAGTTGCACCTCATAGCCTGCTGCCTGGGCGACACTGGCGGTGACCAGCGCTTCTGGTGAACGGCCAAACACGAGTGCTCGCGTGCACGGGCGATAACCCGTGACGAAAACACCGTTATGCCAGCCCGTGCTGACCGGCGAGGCAACCCTTTGCAGCCGTTGGTGCTGAGGAGAGTAACCAAGCCCCGCCGTCTGGCGCTGGGCCAGCAAATTCAGCACTTCCAGCAGTGGGCGCGCCTCGAGCAGTTTATGGATGACAAGCGTGATGCCGCCGCCACAGGGAAGCACGATATCGAAGTAAGGCGATCCTTCGCCATACATGACCTGCCGGTCACAACCCGAGGTGATAACTGCCATCGCTTCACAAGCCACCGCGGCCTCCACGCAGCCACCGGAGACCAGACCGCAATACTGACCATCTTCCCGCACCGCCATCTGCGCGCCCAGCGCACGCGCCGCGCCACCACGTATCGCCACCAGCGTGACGAGCGCCACAGCCGTGCCTGTCTTTAACGCTTCTAGCGCAAAGCGCAGGACAGTGGCACTGTCGTCGGTGAGAAGCGCCTGTTGCGGTACCGGAGCCGCTGGCGTCGCCTGGTCGTTAAGGAAAGCGTGTTGCAGCATAACGCCTCCTTACACCACGTCCGGTAGCGAACCTAACAGCTTATCGAGCGTGACGGGGTATTCCCGCACCCGCACGCCGGTCGCGTTATACACCGCATTGACGATAGCGGCGCTGACGCCGCACAGGCCAAGCTCGCCCACGCCCTTCGCCTTCATTGGCGAGGAGACCGGATCGGTGTCATCCAGAAAGATGACTTCCTGTTCGGGGATATCAGCGTGAACCGGGACTTCGTAGCCTGCCAGGTCATGATTAACGAAGTAGCCCAGACGCTTATCGACCGCCAGCTCCTCCATCAGCGCGCCCCCCAGGCCCATGGTCATGGCACCAATCACCTGGCTGCGCGCGGTTTTAGGGTTAAGAATGCGGCCCGCAGCGCACACGGCCAGCATTCGACGCACCCGCACCTCACCGGTCATGCTGTCTACGCCCACTTCTACAAAGTGACCGGCAAAGGTGGACTGCTGATATTGCTTATCCAAATCGCCAAACTCGATGCTGTCTTCCACCGTTAGCGTACCGTCGGCTGCCGCATCGGCAAGGCGGACGCGGCGGCCCCCTTTGCTTACGTGCTCATCGGCAAAGGTCGCGGTGTCCGGATCAAAGCCAAGCTTGCTGGCTACCGCTTCGCGCAGTTTGACGCAGGCAGCATAAACGCCGGCGGTAGCGCTGTTCGCTCCCCATTGACCGCCAGAACCGGCGGAGACCGGGAAGCTGGAGTCGCCCAGCCGCACCACCACTTTTTCCAGCGGTACGCCTGCCATCTCGGCCGCCGTCTGGGCAATGATGGTATAACTGCCGGTACCGATATCGGTCATATCCGTTTCTACCGTGACGATGCCGTCAGCATCCAGATGCACGCGCGCGCCGGAGGTCGTCACCATGTTATTGCGGAAACCTGCCGCCATACCCATCCCGACCAGCCAGCGTCCCTGTTTTATCTGTGCCGGCGTCGCATTGCGGCGATCCCAGCCGAAGCGCTCTGCGCCGGTACGTAAACACTCGACCAGCTGACGGCGCGAGAAAGGGCGGTCGGGATTGGCAGGGTCGACCTGCGTATCGTTAAGGATACGGAAAGCCACCGGATCGAGACCTGCTTTCTCCGCCATCTCATCAATAGCGATCTCCAGCGCCATCAGGCCCGGCGCTTCGCCTGGCGCGCGCATGGCGTTGCCTTCGGGCAGATCGAGCGTCGCCAGTCGCAGCCCGGTAAAACGGTTAGCGCCTGCATAAAGCAGTTCGGTCTGCTGCACCGCCGTCTCCGGGGTGCCGCCGGGCAGGTTGCCCGACCAGCTTTCATGGGCAATAGCGGTGATATGGCCTGACGAATCGGTGCCGATACGAATATGCTGAATGGTCGCCGGACGATGCGTGGTGTTATTAGGGATAAGCGGTCTCGGCAGCATCACTTTTACCGGCCTTTTTGCCGCGCGAGCAGCCAGCGCGGCCAGTACTGCATCGCTGCGCAGGAAAAGTTTGCCGCCAAAGCCGCCCCCGATATAGGGCGAAATGACGCGCACGTTCTCTTCCGGCAGCTTCAGCGTTTGCGCCAGGTCGGTCCGACACCAGTTAATCATTTGATTGGACGTCCAGACGGTAAGCTTGTCGCCTTCCCAAATCGCCATAGAAGCATGAGGCTCCATGGCCATATGGCTTTGATCTGGCGTGGTATAGGTTTGATCAAGCTTCAGCGCTGCCGCAGAAAAAGCCTGATTAAAATCACCCACGACGGTATCCGGCTGGCTTTCCGGCGCTTCGGTGACGGACGGCTTTTCTGCCGCGAGATCCCAGGCACCGTGCTCGCGACGATACTGTACGTCAACCAACTGCGCGGCCGCGCGCGCCTGTTCAAATGTTTCTGCCACTACGACGGCCACCGCCTGGTGGTAGTGCTCAATCTCTGGCCCGCCTAGCAGCGTGGCGGTATTTTTATCACCCTTGCCCAGGCTGCCAGCGTTTTTGGCCGTCACTACTGCCAGCACGCCCGGTGCGTTCTGAGCCGCCTGAAGGTTGATAGCGGTAATACGCCCTTTGGCAATGGCTGCGCCGACGATGTAGCCATAGGCCACGTCAGGCGCTTTATCATGCCATTCATAGGCATACGGGGCGGTGCCCGTGGTTTTCATGGGGCCGTCAATGCGATCGTGGGGATGCCCCACAACGTTAAGCCGATCGATAGGGTTCTCGCCCGCGGGCTTATCAAATTTCATGCGTCAGGCCCTCGCTTCCGTCAGTACCGAGGCGAGCGTGCGCTTCGCCAGTAGCAGCTTGTATTCATTCTCAGGAGTGGGATGCGCGTGGGCAAACAGCCGATCGTACACCGCCTGCGTGCCGTGCGGCAGCTGCGCATCAGCCTCTTCCTGTCGCCAGGGCTTGTGCGCCACGCCACCAGCCGCCACGCGGCCCGTGCCGTCAGGCTGCACAACGGCAGCAATCGAGATTAACGCAAAAGCGTAAGAGGCCCGATCCCGCACCTTGCGATAGATATGCGTGCCGCCGAGCGGCCGGGGCAGGGTGACCGCCACGATCAGCTCGCCCGGCTGCAGGACGGTTTCACGATGCGGCGTATCGCCTGGCGCAAGATAAAAGTCGCTGAGGGCAATACGGCGTTCGCTCCCGTCCGGGCTGACCGTTTCTACCTGCGCATCCAGCAGTCGCATGGCAACGGCCATATCGCTGGGATGCGTGGCGATGCAGGCCTTGCTGGCACCAATCACCGCATGCTGACGGCTAAATCCTTCCAGCGCCGCGCAGCCGCTACCGGGCAAGCGTTTATTGCAGGGCTGATTGG
>NZ_DALZCD010000139.1:0-10982 GCF_031978025.1 Erwinia sp. | reverse complement strand
CAACCAAATGCCCGAGGATCAGGCCAATTGCCAGTACCCAAAAGCCGGTGCCGCTTAACAAACCCAGCACAAGCCCAATTACTTTTCCCCAATAGCGCATATACTCCTCAATTCGCCATGCTGAAGGCTAAAAATTGCATTATCATACCCGTCATTTATCTCTGAGCCTAACGGCAACGCGGTCAAACAGCCTGGATAACACTAGCGCAACGCAGTTGAGTGCGTTAGTCTCTGACCGTTTGTCGGCATGATGCCAGCTATCACGGAATTTTCGATACCGCGTATGAAAAAACGACTACCTACTTTGCTGGCCACGCTTATCGGCTCAGCGCTCTACAGCCAGCAGGGTCTGGCAGATGACCTCGCCTCGCAGTGTATGCTGGGTGTACCGAGCTATAACCGGCCTTTGGTTCAGGGTAAAAATACCAATGAACTGCCGGTTACTATCAACGCGGATCAAGCGAAAGGCAACTATCCTGATGATGCGGTATTTACCGGCAACGTCGATATTCGCCAAGGCAACAGCCGTCTGCTTTCCGACGAGGTGCAGTTGCACCAGCGACCACAACCGGGTCAGACGGTGCCGGTGCGTACCGTTGACGCGTTGGGTAATGTGCAATACGACGATAATCAGGTCATCCTGAAAGGGCCGAAAGCCTGGTCGAATCTGAATACCAAAGACACCAACGTCTGGAACGGCACCTATCAAATGGTAGGCCGTCAGGGACGCGGTACCGGCGATCAGATGAAACAACGCGGTGAAAACCGTTATACCATCCTCGAAAACGGGACTTTTACTTCCTGCCTGCCCGGTGATAACAGCTGGAGCGTGGCAGGAACAGAAGTGATTCAGGACCGTGAAGAGCAGGTAGCCGAAATCTGGAACGCCCGTTTCAAAATTGGCGCGGTGCCGGTGCTGTACAGTCCTTATCTGCAGTTGCCTATTGGCGACCGCCGCCGTTCGGGTTTTTTAATCCCCAACGCGAAATACGGCAGCTCCAACGGCTTTGAATTTATTCTTCCTTACTACTGGAATATTGCGCCGCAGGCTGATGCCACCATCACGCCGCATTATATGAGCAAGCGCGGCCTGCAGTGGCAGAACGAGTTCCGCTATCTGACTAAAGCAGGCGCGGGTCTGGTTGAATTTGACTACCTGCCAAGCGACGATCAGTACAATAAAGATGCCGCCACGCGCGGTATTACTGATGACAAAGATTCCAACCGCTGGCTCTTCTTCTGGAAACACTCTGGCGTTTACGAGCAGAACTGGCGTTTTAACGTTGATTACACCAAGGTCAGCGATCCTTACTACTTCACCGATCTGGACTCCACCTACGGCGATTCCACCGATGGCTACGTCACGCAGAAGTTCAGCGTAGGCTATGCAGAGAAAAACTGGGACGCCACGCTGTCCACCAAACAGTTCCAGATTTTCTCTACCCAGACGAATAATGACGTTTACCGCGCCGAACCGCAGTTTGATTTCAACTATTACCAGGACAACGTTGGCCCGTTCAATACGCATCTTTACGCGCAGGCGGTGAAGTTTACTAACGTTAACGAACGTTACCCGGATGCGACTCGTCTGCATCTGGAACCAACCATCAATCTGCCGCTTTCCAACGGATGGGGCAGCCTGAACACCGAAACGAAGCTGTTAGCCACGCACTACCAGCAGGACGATATTGAGTATTACAACAATAATGTTGATACCAGCAAGGTCAACCAGCTGAAAAGCAACGTGAACCGCGTTATGCCGCAGTTCAAGGTTGATGGCAAAATGGTTTTCGATCGGGATATGAACTGGGCTGAAGGTTACACGCAGACGCTGGAACCGCGTATGCAGTACCTTTATATCCCTTATCGCGATCAGAGCACTATTCGCTCTTATGACTCCACGCTGCTGCAAAGTGACTATACCGGCCTGTTCCGCGACCGCACCTACAGCGGCCTCGATCGCATCGCTTCAGCCAATCAGCTGACCAGCGGCGTCACCACGCGAATATTTGATAACGATTTGGTTGAACGTTTTAACGCTTCCATTGGTCAAATCTACTCGTTTACCCCATCCCGTACCGGGCTGGAGAATGCGGACAGCGACGATCGCGGTAGCCTGGTCTGGGCGGGCGACACGTACTGGAAGATTAGCGATCGTTGGGGAGCGCGCGGCGGTGTGCAGTATGACACCCGCATTGATAACGTTTCTCAGGGCAATGCCGTGCTGGAATATCGCCGGGATGCAGACCGTATGGTGCAGCTGAACTATCGCTACACCAGCCCCGAATATATTCAGCAGACGCTCAGCCAGATCACTAACCCTGGCTATCAACAGGGCATTTCGCAGGTGGGTACCACGGCCAGCTGGCCGATCGCCGATGCTTGGTCGGTAGTCGGCGCCTGGTATTACGATACCAAAGCTAAACAGCCTGCCGATCAGCTGCTGGGCTTACAGTATAGTTCTTGTTGCTACGCTATTCGCCTGGGCTATGAACGTAAGATCACCAACTGGGAAAATGACAGCAGTAAGTATGACAACAAAATCTCGTTCAACATTGAGCTGCGCGGCCTGAGCTCATCTTATGGCCTGGGCACCGGGCAAATGCTGCGTCAGGGCATCCTGCCTTATCAGCGCTCTTTCTGATGTTGTGATAATTAGTATGCCAACCCGCAGTGCGGATAGAAAAATGGAAAAAGTATGAAGAACTGGAGAATGCTGATCCTGGGAGCTGCGCTTAGCGCCAGCTCCGCGTTTGCAGCACCGCAAGTTGTTGATAAAGTAGCCGCCGTAGTCAATAACGGCGTGGTATTAGAGAGCGACGTCGAGGGTATGATGCGGTCGGTGAAAAGCCAGGCCCAGCAGGCGGGTCAACAGCTGCCGGACGATAAAACGCTTCGTCATCAGATTGTTGAGCGTCTGGTCATGGATAATATCCTGCTGCAAATGGCGAAACAGGCCGGTATCCAGATCCAGGATGACCAGCTCGATCAGGCGATTGCTAACATTGCTGCGCAAAATAAAATGAGCGTCGATCAGCTGCGTAGCCGTCTGGCTTACGACGGCATGAACTACGCCACTTATCGCGAGCAGATCCGCAAAGAGATGACGATTGCCGAAGTGCGCAACAATGAAGTTCGTCGTCGCGTGACTATTCTGCCGCAGGAAGTGGATTCGCTGGCGACCCAGGTTTCTTCACAGAATAACGCCTCTACTGAACTGAACCTCAGTCACATTCTGCTGCCGCTGCCGGAAAATCCGACTCAGCAACAGGTGGACGATCAGGAAAACCTGGCTAAACAACTGGTGAGTCAGGCTAAGAGCGGTGCAGACTTCGGTAAGCTGGCTATCACTTACTCTGCCGATCCTCAGGCGCTGAAAGGCGGCAACATGGGCTGGGGCCGAATTCAGGAACTGCCTTCGCTGTTTGCCCAGTCGCTGGTGACGGCCAAAAAAGGCGATATCATCGGCCCGATCCGTTCCGGCGTGGGGTTCCATATCCTGAAGGTGAACGACGTCCGCGGTGACAAGCAGAATATCTCCGTGACGGAAGTGCACGCCCGCCATATTCTGCTTAAGCCATCGCCGGTCATGACCGACGATCAGGCTCGCCAGAAACTGGCTCAGGTTGCAACGGAGATCAACAGCGGCAAAACCACTTTTGCCCAGGCTGCTAAACAGCTTTCTCAGGATCCCGGTTCTGCCAATCAGGGTGGCGATCTTGGCTGGAGCTCGCCGGAGGTGTACGATCCTGCCTTCCGTGATGCGCTGCTGAAGCTGAAAAAAGGCCAGATGAGCGCGCCAGTGCACTCCTCTTTCGGCTGGCATCTGATTCAGCTGATGGATACGCGCCAGGTGGATAAAACCGACGCGGCGCAGAAAGAGCGTGCTTACCGCCTGCTGTTTAACCGTAAATTTGCAGAAGAAGCGCAAACCTGGATGCAGGAGCAGCGCGCCTCTGCTTATGTGAAAATTCTGGATGCCAATGCTCAGTAATATGCGCGTGGCGATCACTCCCGGCGAACCTGCCGGGATTGGTCCCGATGTTACCCTCCAACTGGCCCAGCGCGACTGGCCAGTTGAACTGGTCGTCGTCGCCGATCCAGCTTTGCTGCGCGAGCGTGCAGCAAAGCTGGGTCTCCCTCTGACGCTGCGTGAATACCAGCCGGGCGTTGCTGCCCGGCCGCAGGTTGCCGGAACCCTGACCGTCCTGCCCGTAACCGTGCCGCAGCCGGTAAAAGCGGGCGAGCTGTGCGTCGCTAACGGTCACTATGTGCTGGAAACGCTGGCTCGCGCCTGCGACGGTTGTCGAAACGGCGAGTTCGCAGCGCTGGTCACCGGACCGGTGCACAAAGGCGTGATTAACGATGCGGGCATCCCGTTCAGCGGCCATACCGAGTTTTTTGCCGAGCGCGCGGGTTGTTCCCGCGTGGTGATGATGCTGGCAACGGAAGCGCTACGGGTCGCGTTGGCGACTACGCATCTGCCGTTAAAAGATGTCTCTGCCGCCATCACCCGCGACAGCCTGCATGAAGTCATCCACATTCTGCATGACGATCTGCAAAGCAAGTTCGGCCTGGCGCAGCCGCATATTTTTGTCTGCGGTCTTAATCCACACGCGGGCGAAGGCGGCCATATGGGACGTGAAGAAATTGACGTCATCATTCCCGCGCTCGACGAGCTTCGGCGCAGCGGCATTCAGCTGACCGGCCCACTGCCGGCGGATACGCTGTTCCAGCCTAAATATCTTCAACATGCCGATGCGGTTCTGGCGATGTATCATGACCAGGGCCTGCCGGTACTGAAATACCAGGGCTTCGGGCGGGCGGTTAATATCACGCTCGGCCTGCCCTTTATCCGCACCTCCGTTGACCACGGCACCGCTTTAGAGCTGGCAGGCCGGGGCAGCGCGGATGCGGGCAGCTTTATTACGGCGCTTAACCTCGCCATTACCATGATTAAGAGCAGTAATGAATAATCGCGTCCATCAGGGCCATTTCGCCCGCAAACGTTTTGGCCAGAACTTCCTTAACGATCAGTACATTATTGACAGTATCGTCTCTGCAATCCACCCTCAGTCCGGTGAGGCGGTCGTTGAAATCGGCCCCGGTCTGGGCGCGTTAACCGAACCGGTTGGCGACAGGCTGGAAGCGATGACGGTCATCGAACTCGACCGCGATCTGGCGGCTCGTTTGCAGACCCATCCGTTCCTGGGCCCTAAGCTGACGATTTTTCAGCAGGATGCCATGACCTTTGATTTCGCGGCCTATGCTCGTGAAAAAGGCCAGTCTCTGCGCGTCTTCGGCAACCTGCCCTATAACATCTCTACCCCATTGATGTTCCACCTTTTCAGCTATACTGATGCGATCCGCGACATGCACTTTATGTTGCAAAAAGAAGTGGTGAACCGCCTGGTGGCCGGGCCCGGCAGCAAAGCCTATGGTCGTCTGACGGTAATGGCGCAATATTATTGTCAGGTGATCCCCGTGCTGGAAGTCCCGCCGGAATCCTTTACGCCTGCGCCGAAAGTGGATTCCGCCGTGGTACGCCTGGTGCCGCATGCATCGCTACCAAACCCGGTTCAGGATATAAAAGTCCTGAGCAGGATCACCACCGAAGCGTTCGGCAAGCGCCGTAAAACGCTGCGCAACAGCCTTGGCCATCTGTTTACGCTGGAAGTCCTGCAGGAGATGAATATCGATCCGACGCTGCGCGCGGAAAACATCTCTGTCGCTCAGTACTGCCAGCTGGCGAACTGGTTGTCTGCGCATCCCCAACAGACGCCGCAGGAGAGTTAACTATGGATACGCCCCGAGTTTGTGTGCATGTTCAGAGCGCTTATATTGCGTCGCAATCCGCGCCGGAAGAGAGCCGCTACGTTTTTGCCTACACCATTACCCTGCGTAATTTGGGGCGTCATTCCGTTCAACTGCTGGGCCGCTACTGGCTGATTACTAACGGCAACGGCCGCGAAACGGAAGTTCAGGGCGAAGGGGTGATCGGTGAACAACCGCACATTGCGCCCGGCAGTGAATTTCAGTACACCAGCGGCGCCGTGCTGGAAACCCCTATGGGCACCATGCAGGGACACTATGAGATGATCGACAGCGAAGGCGAAGCCTTCCGCGTGGCGATCCCGGTGTTCCGGCTGGCCATTCCCAGCCACATACACTAATTCTGATTGCGATCCGGGCGCTGGTCCGGCGCTGAGGTTCGGATTGTTTATGAGCACTTACCTGATTGGCGATATTCACGGCTGCTATGACGAGCTTCGCTCGCTGCTGGCCCAGGTGACTTTCGATCCCGCCCGGGACACCCTCTGGCTGACAGGCGATCTGGTTGCACGCGGCCCCGCTTCGCTGGAAGTCTTGCGCTATGTTCGCTCGCTTGGCGATGCGGTGAAAGTGGTGCTGGGTAATCATGATCTGCATTTGCTGGCGGTGTTTGCCGGCATCAGCCGCAACAAGCCTAAAGATCGCCTGACGCCGTTGCTGGCGGCAGAAGATGCTGACGAGCTGATTAACTGGCTGCGTCGACAGCCCCTGATCCAGGTCGATGAAGAGAAAAAGCTGGTGATGGCGCACGCGGGTATTACGCCGCAGTGGGATCTTGCCACAGCGCAAAGCTGCGCACGCGAGGTTGAAGCCGTGCTCTCCAGCGATACCTATCCGCTGTTTCTGGATGCGATGTACGGCGATATGCCGAACAACTGGACGCCGGAACTGAGCGGACTGGCGCGCTTGCGCTTCAGCACCAACGCCTTGACCCGGATGCGCTTCTGCTTTCCTAACGGCCAGCTGGATATGATCTGCAAAGATACGCCCGCTTCGGCCCCGGCACCGCTAAAGCCGTGGTTTACCCTTCAAGGTCCGGTGTCGCGTGACTATACCATTGCGTTCGGCCACTGGGCTTCGCTGGAAGGGAAAGGCACGCCGGAGACTATTCTGGCGCTGGATACGGGCTGCTGCTGGGGCGGCGTGCTGACGATGCTGCGCTGGGAAGATAAAACCTGGTTCACCCAGCCGTCGTACCGCGAGCGGGAAGACTAACGAAAAAGGGCGGAGATTATCCGCCCTTTTGATTAACGTCGATCCAGAATTTCGAAGCAGTAACCGTGCGTATTTTTCTCGTCCGCATCGTGAAACTCGCTAAAGGTCGACTGCCACTGATCCGGCTCGTAGTCAGGGAAAGTGGTATCTCCTTCCACTTCTGCATCAATATGCGTCAGATACAGGCGACCAGCGCGCGGCAGCAGCTGCTCATAAACGCGTCCGCCGCCGATGACCATGATCTCCTCAACGTCCCCGGCCGTTTTCAGTGCCTCTTCAATGGAAGAGACCCAGCTTACGCCTTCCGCATCGCCTGGCTGGCTGCTGATCACGATATTCAGCCTGCCCGGTAGCGGGCGGCCGATAGATTCAAAAGTACGGCGCCCCATAATGACCGGTTTGTTCAGCGTGTGCTTTTTAAACCAGGCCAAATCGGCGGGCAGATGCCACGGCATGGCATTTTCCATCCCGATAATGCGGTCGGTCGCCATGGCTGCAATCAGGCTTATCATCTGAGAATACTCACAAGGTGTAAAATTGGCGCCATCATACGGAAAGGCGAAAGTTTCGTCGATAGCAAAGCGTGGCGAATTAAGTAAAGGTTTAGCGGCGACGTGTCATTTGTCAGTGCTTCAGGCTAAAATAGCCTCGGCAAACCCTTAGGGGTTTCTCTCTTCTGCTGAACCCTGAGAACATCATGTTAGAAACCAGTTTACTTATCGTCACGATTGCGACGTTGGGCATGCTTTCGCCCGGTCCCGATTTTTTCCTGATTATTAAAAATGCGGCACGCTATCCTCGCCGTGCCGCATTAATGACGGCGCTTGGCGTCAACTGTGCTGTAGCGACGCATATGACCTATTGCGTCGCCGGTCTGGCAGTGGTGATTACCACTACGCCATGGCTGTTTATGCTGTTGAAGTATGCCGGGGCGGCTTACCTGATTTACGTCGGCGTTAAGGCATTACTTTCACGCGGCGGCAGCAAAATGGATCTCAGCAACATTGAGGCGGAAAACACCTCCTTAAAGAAGGCCTTTATGCAGGGCTACCTTTGCAATCTGCTGAATCCTAAAGCCACGCTGTTTTTTCTGTCGATGTTTACGCAGGTGCTTAACGTGCATTCTGGCCTGGGCGAAAAGATTTGGTATGCCGGCATTATTTTAACGCTCTCTTCCATCTGGTGGCCGACGCTGGTGATACTCATCCAAAGTCCTCCCGTCCGTCGTGGTCTGGCCCGCGCGCAGAAGCTGATCGACAGGCTGTTAGGGACCGTACTGATCGCTTTCGGTATCAAAGTCGCCCTCTCCTGACCGCTTCTTTATAAATGAAAGCCCCGTCGGTATAACAACCGGCGGGGCTTTTTTCGTCTTATAAAACCTTCGGTTAAACTCAACCAAAGGGCCACTGCATTTTCCGCGCCGCGCGGCTTTACCGAACCGACGCCGGATGGTTAAACTCATCTTTCGCTTTTTGTAGTTGCCCGACAAAGTTTTCATCGGCATGCAAACGAGCCACGATAGCCCCACCGACGATACGGGCAGCCGTCACATCGCTCTGCCAGTGATAGCCGCAGATCACCCGGCTCTGGCCCATGTCGTAACCGCGTTTAAGGATGACATCCTGCCTCGCCGGATTGATCTCCGTTAGCACCAGTGCCGTTGCCCAGCCAATGGCCGTATGGCCGGATGGATAAGAGCCGTTAGTGGACAGCGTCTGCTGCTGGTCGGGACGGCAGGTCGGCTCGTGATAAAAAGCAAAGGGACGAATACGCATATAGTGGGTTTTGGCGCTGCGGGTGGCCAAATCGCCGGCATCCTCACGCATTTTCATTAACAGCCCATAAAGCACTGGCGTCTTGCTCTTGCTGATTTCTCGTCCAAAGGCGGTAGAAAAAGCGGCGGCCACGCCGTCGCCTTCTATCTGCGCGTCGTGCCAGGCCTGTTTGCCACGAGGCGTATCACGCAGGCTTTTACCCCGTTCGTATTGCGCTTTATCATTGAGAAATTCAATGCTGTCCGTCGCCGGTGGCGGTGGCAAAAGCATCAAGCTGTCGGGCGATTGCGTTTCCTGTAGAAAATACAAATCCGGTTTTGTAGTAACATCTTTGGCCGCATGAGCCAGCGAAATAATGGCCAAACAGGCCAGAGCGACAGCGCTTTTTTTCATTGTTTCATCCGTGATAAGGGAATTATCGCGCCGACGTTTCGGCGGCGTAGAAAGCCTGCCGCATTTTTTAACGCATTAACTTTAAAGGCGTCACAAAACGGTTTATTACTGCGGGGGACATAGAGAGATAAAAAAATCCCCGCCGAGGCGGGGATGGGGAGGAGACACGGACGCGCTTTAAGCCTGTTTAATCTGCGCGTGCATTTCCTGCACGGAGATGACCTGTTCGGTCGGGTCGGCATTTAGCGACATTGCGGTCGCGAAGCCGCCGTTCAGAGTAGTATCGTAGTGCACCTTGTACTGCAGGGCGCTGCGGCGGATCAGTTTAGAATCCTCGATCGCCTGCCGTCCGGCCGTGGTGTTCACAATATAGGCGTACTCGCCGTTCTTCAGGCGATCCTGAATATGCGGACGGCCTTCATGCACCTTGTTGACCAGCCGCGGATTGATACCCGCTTCGCCTAATACCACTGCTGTGCCGTGGGTAGCATCCAGCTCAAAACCCAGTTTTTGCAGCTTGGCGGCCAGGTCCACAATACGTTTTTTGTCACCTTCACGTACGGAGAGCAGCGCGCGGCCACTTTTCTTCATGTTGCTTTGCGCGCCCAGCATCGCTTTCGAGAAAGCTTCTGCAAAGGTGCGGCCCACGCCCATGACTTCGCCGGTGGAGCGCATTTCCGGGCCAAGGATAGGATCGACGCCCTGGAATTTATTAAACGGCAACACCACTTCCTTCACCGAGTAATAAGGCGGGATGACTTCCTCCGTTACGCCCTGCTCTGTCAGCGTTTTGCCTGCCATCACGCGCGCGGCCACTTTTGCCAGCGGCACGCCGGTCGCTTTAGAGACAAACGGCACGGTACGCGCGGCGCGAGGGTTAACTTCAATCAAATACACTTCGTTATCTTTTACCGCGAACTGCACGTTCATCAGGCCACGCACGCAAAGCTCAAAGGCGAGCTTTTCGACCTGCTGACGCATAACGTTCTGAATCTCTTTGCTCAGCGTATAGGCCGGCAGGGAACAGGCGGAGTCACCGGAGTGCACACCAGCCTGCTCGATATGTTCCATGATGCCGCCAATCAGCACGCGCTCACCATCGCAAATGGCATCAACGTCCACTTCTACCGCGTCATCCAGGAAGCGATCCAGCAGCACCGGCGCATCGTTGGAAACGGAAACCGCCGTCTGGAAATAACGCTTAAGATCCACTTCGTCGTAAACGATTTCCATGGCGCGTCCGCCCAGCACGTAAGAAGGACGAACCACCAGCGGATAGCCGATAGTCGCCGCTT
The DNA here is from genome assembly GCF_031978025.1 of Erwinia sp. NCBI lineage: Bacteria > Pseudomonadati > Pseudomonadota > Gammaproteobacteria > Enterobacterales > Erwiniaceae > Erwinia > Erwinia sp. The sequence continues at coordinate 472 of NZ_DALZCD010000139.1, read as the reverse complement.
TTTCTACCGCCTGCTCCAGCGCGGTCACCGTTGCGTTGGCGGGCTGCTTCAGGCCCAGGCGATCGACCGCCTGCTGAAAACGCTCACGGTCCTCGGCGCGGTCAATCGCATCCGGGCTGGTGCCGATAACCGGCACGCCTGCGGCTTCCAGCGCACGCGCCAGCTTCAGCGGCGTCTGGCCGCCGTACTGGACGATCACGCCTTTTGGCTTCTCAATGCGCACGATTTCCAGCACGTCTTCCAGCGTTACCGGCTCGAAATAGAGACGATCGGACGTGTCGTAATCGGTAGAAACGGTTTCCGGGTTACAGTTGACCATAATGGTCTCAAAGCCGTCTTCGCGCAGCGCCAGCGCGGCATGTACGCAGCAGTAGTCGAATTCGATACCCTGACCGATACGGTTTGGCCCACCGCCCAGCACCATAATTTTATCGCGATCCTGGTTTGGATTGGCTTCGCATTCTTCTTCATA